>JBBSMO010000043.1:0-10395 GCA_038233155.1 Longimicrobiales bacterium | reverse complement strand
CAACCCCGAGCGGTGATCGGACCCGGTCTATCAGGTTCCCGATCGCTCCCCCCGTTACAGCGGCGATCGCGATCAGGCGAATCCGGTCCGAGGCGGGTGTCGTCCGGTACATGAAGAAGAGGACGACAACCGCGATCAACGCCAGCGCGAGAAAGATATAGCGGGACTGCTCGCCCAAGTGAAAGCCGAAGGCGGCGCCAGGATTGTAGATGTAGGTGAGCCGGAAGAAGTCGCCCAGAACCGGCACCGGCTGGTACTGCGGCAGCATCGATTGCGCAATCAGCTTGGTGATGATGTCCAGCACGATCACCCCGCCCGCAACTGTCAGGTACAAGATGCTTTTGCTGCGCTGTCCCGCTTCGTCCTGAAGCGGTTCGGCAGCGGCCGCCTCTGCGGGACTGTTCACGACGCCCTCCCGAGCGCGACCGTGGCCGCGAGCCCGTCCAGCTCCACTTCGCGCGAGAAGGCCGCTGCCGCCACCGCGGCCGGGTCGAACTCGAGCTCGGTAGCCAGGGTTTCCGACTTCACGAAGTCTTCGTGCGTGCGCAACGCATCAAAGAGTTCACCCGGTCCAGCCACCGCGAGCCGGATCCGGTCGGCAATCTCGAGCCCCGAATCCTTGCGCAACCGCTGCACCCGGTTGATGACCTCGCGCACAAGCCCTTCCGCGCGCAGTTCGGGCGAGATCTCAGGGTCTATTGCCGCGGTGTACCCGCCGCTCGCTTCGACGGCCAAGTCCCCCCGCGCCTCCTGAATCACCTCGAGATCGTCTGCCCCGATGGGGAACCGGCCGCCATCCAGTTCGATCTCGAGCGCCGCTCCGTTGCGGAAGCCGGCAAGCTCGCCGGAAGAGAGCGCACGGATCGCTTCGGCCGCGCGCGGGGTGTTCTTTCCAAAGCGGGCGCCGAGAGACCGAAAGTTCGGATTCGCGCGGAAGGTGACCAGCTCTTCGGCGCGATCCATGAACCCGACCTGCTTGACGTTCAGTTCATCACGCAGAATTCCGAGCAGCTCCGGGCTCGGCCGCGCCTGCCGCGGCGTCACGGCCCATAATACGGAAAGCGGCTGCCGCACCCGGATCCCGAGCTTCTCGCGCGCCGCGCGGCCGAGCGTCGCCAACTGGCGAACCGCCGCCATTTGCTCCTCGAGCGCCAGGTCCTGATCGGCCGGGCGTACGGCTGGGAAGGAGGTCAGATGCACGCTGTTCTGGTCATTGAGGGCGCGGTGCAGCCAATCCGCGAAGAAGGGCACGAAGGGCGCCATGAGCCGCGCGACCACGGTGAGCGCGCGGTGCAAGGTGGCAAACGCCAGGCGGGTATCCTCCGAATCTGCGCTCCCCCAGAACCGGCTACGCGACCGGCGGACGAACCAGTTCGACAGATCGTCTATGACGAAGTCCCCTAGAGCGCGGACGGCGTGCGTCAGGTTGTACTCTTCGAGCGCCGTTCCGACCGTCTCGGTAATAGACGCGAGGCGGGAGAGCAGCCAGCGGTCCATCACCTCGGGTGAGGTGCCCCGCTCATCGTCTCCGGCGGGCGCATTCCAATCTTCGAGGTTGGCGTAAAGCGCGAAGAAGCGGTAGGTGTTGCGCAGGGTGTCGAACACCTTGCGGTCTACCTCGCGCAGCGCATCCAGATCGAAGCGCTTGGGCAACCACGGGTTCGAGGCGGAGAGCAGGTACCAGCGGACCGCATCGGCCCCCGTCTGCTGAAACGCCTCCCACGGGTCTACGATGTTGCCACGCGACTTCGACATCTTCTGGCCCTCGCCGTCCAGAATCATGTCGTTGACGATCACGTGGCGGTACGACGGGCCGCGGCCGAGCAGAGTCGAAATCGCCATCATCGAATAAAACCAACCACGCGTCTGATCCACTCCTTCGGCGATGAAATCCGCGGGAAAGAATCGCTCCTGCCGCTCCCGGTTCTCGAAGGGGTAGTGCCACTGGGCGAAGGGCATCGAACCGGAATCGAACCAGACGTCGATCACCTCGGGCGTACGGCGCATGGTACCGTGGCACCCATCGCAGCGGCATGCCCACGAGATTTCATCGATGAACGGGCGATGCGGATCGAAATCTTCGCCCAACGGGCCGGCCCGCTCCTCGAGCTGCGCGAAAGAACCGATGAACTCCAGATGCTCTTCCGCCGCGTCGCACACCCACGCCGGGAGCGGCGTGCCCCAGTAGCGATTCCTGGATAGCGCCCAATCGATGTTGTTCTCGAGCCATTCGCCGAATCGGCCCGTGCCGATTTCCGGCGGGTGCCAAGCCACCTGAGCATTGTTCGCCAGCAACTCCTTCTTGACCGCCGTGGTGCGAATGAACCAAGAATCGCGAGCCATGTAGAGCAGAGGGCTCCCGCAGCGCCAACAGTGCGGGTACGAGTGAGACTCGCGGCTGGAATGGAAGACCAGCCCCCGCTCGCGCAGATCCGCCACCAGGTCATCATCCGCATCTTTGACGAAGCGGCCGCCGACCAGGGGAAGCGCGGCATCGAAGGCGCCGCGGTCGTCCACCGGCTGCAGCACCGGCAGCTCCTGCTCGATGCCGACGGCGTAGTCATCCGCGCCGTAGGCGGGCGAAATGTGCACGATGCCGGTACCTTCCTCCGCGGAAACGTATCCAGCGGGCAGCACGCTCCAGGCTCGGGTGCCGCCGCGGCGCCCTTGCCCGGGGACCTCTATCCAGTCAAAGGGCCGCTGGTAGCGCAACCCAAGCAGGTCGCGGCCCCTCAGGCGGCCGAGGATTTCAGCGTCCTCTCCCAACAACGCACTAGCGCGCGCGGCAGCCAGGATGACCCGCCGCCCCTCGTGCAGCGCCTCCACGTACTCGAGATCGGGGTGCACTACGAGCGCAACGTTGGAAACCAGCGTCCAAGGCGTAGTTGTCCAGACGAGCAGCTCGCGCCCGTCCGGCTCCCCCGCAGCGTTGATGACCGGTAGCCGGACGTACAGCGAGGGGTCGCTCGCATCCTTGTAACCGAGCGCGACTTCATGGCTCGAAAGCCCGGTGCCGCAACGCGGGCAATAGGGCAAAATCTTGTGCCCGCGATAGATCAGGTCACGGTCCGCGATTTCCTTCAGAATCCACCAGACAGATTCGATGTACCCGGGCCGAAAGGTCACATACGGTGCCGAGTAGTCGAGCCAGTAGCCGAGGCGGCGGGAAAAGCGCTCCCACTCTTCGGTATACCGCAAGACGCTGTCACGGCACACCTCGTTGAAGCGGGCGATGCCGATCTGCTCGATTTCGGGGCGGCCCGAGATGCCAAGGCGCTTTTCCGCCTCGATCTCGACGGGCAAGCCGTGGGTATCCCACCCGGCAAGGCGGGGGACGTAGCGCCCTCGCATGGTGCGGTACCGGGCGATGCTGTCCTTGATGGTCCGCGACAGCACATGATGGATGCCGGGGCGGCCATTCGCCGTGGGCGGCCCCTCGTAGAAGACGTACGGTTCGCCACCCGCCGTCTGCTCGAGGCTGCGCTCGAACGTGCCCTCCTCCTTCCACAGGTCGAGAATCGCCTCCTCGAGCTCGACCGCGCCCGCCGGCAGCTCGGGATACCGGCTCGCGGTAGCGGGGCCAGCAGCCGCTTCCGCAGGCGACACGCTCATCGCCCCGCACCCATGGCGGCGGGCGAGCCAAGCCGCTCGACCACGCCGGTGATCAGCGTTGTCAGCGCAGGCTCCGCACCGCGCGCAATCGCGATGATGGTCGAAACGTCGGCGGGCTCGAGCGCGTCGGGCAAACAGGCGTCGGTGATGATCGAGATGCCGAGCACGCGCATACCGCCGTGCACCGCCGCGATCACTTCGGGCACCGTGGACATACCGACTACATCGGCGCCGATGGTGCGAAGCATCCGGTACTCGGCACGCGTTTCCAGGTTGGGGCCGGGCACCGCTGCGTACACGCCGCTACGGAGCTGAATGCTGTTTTCGAGCGCTACCCGCTCCGCAACCTGGCGGAGCCCGGCATCGTAGGGTTCCGACATATCCGGAAAGCGCGGCCCGAACTCATCGTCGTTGGGCCCCACGAGCGGGTTGGTGCCGAGCAGGTTGATGTGGTCCGCGATCAAGACCAGCTCACCGGGGCTCCACAGGGGGTTCATCCCGCCGCACGCGTTGGAAATGATGAGGACCTCCGCGCCCAAGGCGCGCATCACCCGCACCGGCAGGGTGATTTGGCGTGCATCATACCCCTCGTACAGGTGGAAGCGGCCCTGCATGGCGACGACCGGCTCCCCTGCCAGCGTACCGAGAAGCAACCGGCCGTCGTGACTTTCGATGGTCGGAGCAGGAAAATGCGGGATCTCGTCGTACGGAATGACGGCTTCCGGCTGGATCTTGTCCGCGAGCGCGCCCAGGCCGGTGCCGAGGATGATGGCGATGCGCGGCTCCGCCTGCGATCGCGACCGCACTGCATCGACCGCCTCCCCCACCCGGGTTGCAAAAGCGCTTCGGCTCACTCGCTGCCCCCGTCCGCTGTTGCGGGCTCGTCTTCCCATAGCGCTGCAACGGCTTCGGCTTCCGAGAGATCCTCTGCGGCGAGCGGCTCCGGCTGCAGCTCCGCGGGGCGGCTGGCGCGCTCGGCCGCACGCAGCCTCTCTTCCTCCTGCTCGATTTCGTCGATGTGCTGCTCGACGAAAGCGCGAAAGGAGCGCAGAAACTGCGCGCGCTGATGCTGGATGCGCCCGGTCGCCTCGACTACCATTTGCGCTTCCTGCCGCGCCTCCGCGAGAATCTGCTCGCCGGCGAGCCTAGCCTCCTGCAGAGTCAGCTCGGCGTCCCGCGTGGCCTGCTGCCGCATATCTTCGCGCAACTGCTGCGCGGTGATCAGTGCGTCGTTCATCGCCCGCTCGCGCTCTCGGAAGCCCGTCAGAGATTCGGTGAGGCCAGAGACGCGCTCCTTGAGTTGCGCATTTTCCCGGACCAACTGCTCGAGGCGTTCCGCGACAAGGTCCAAAAACTCGTCTACGGTCAGCGTGTCGTAGCCACGCAACGCGCGCCGGAAGTCTCCCTTTTTCTTGCGGACGTCCAGCGGTGTCAGGTCAATCATTATTCCGTTCGCCAAAAAGGGCGCTCCCGATGCGAACCATGGTGCTTCCCTCCTCTACGGCAATTTCGTAGTCGTTGCTCATACCCATCGAGAGCTGCACGGGCCGAAAGCCCGGAACGTCGCGGGCGGCCTCGTCGAAGAGTTCCTTGGCGGTGCGAAAGGTCCGGCGGAGAAGCGCCTCGTCATCAGTAAAGGGCGCCATGGTCATGAGCCCCTCAACCTGCACCCCGGGAAGCTCGCAGATACTACGGATCATGGGAACGGCCCCGGCGGCCGCGAAACCGTACTTGCTGGCTTCCCCGGCCGCATTGATCTGGACGAGCACCCGCGGCTTTAGCCCCTCCTCAATGGCTCGCTCCGATAATGCGCGCGCCAGCCGTAGCGAGTCTACCGAGTGCATCAGGTCGAACAAGGGCAGCACCTGCGCGACTTTGTTGCGCTGCAAGTGGCCAATGAAATGCCAGCGGAACCCGTCCCGCCCTACGTGGTTCACCTTGCGCTCGAGTTCTCCGGCCCGGTTTTCCCCCACGTCGCCAACCCCCGCTTCGCGCGCGGCACGTACCAGCTCCGGGGGATGAGTTTTGGTTACCGCCACAAGCGTTACGGGAGCGGTCCGGCCGCTGCGTTGCTGCGCGGCGGCGATCCGCTCCCGTACGGCTTGGACCCGCCCGGCGAGTATTTTGGGCTCCATAGGCCGGAGATTGTATTCCCCCGGCCTGCTCGCCGCAACCCGGCCGCCCGTTCCGTCGCTGCCAAAATGCCAAACCGGCGGCCAACCCCTCAGGGCCAGCCGCCGGCAGAGTAGCGGAAGTGCCGCCCGTTGGTTAGCTGACCTGGAAAGTCACCGGGAACTGAATCCAAACCGGGACCTTTTGGTCACGGTTCAGCGCGGGCGTGAACTTGAGCACTTTGGTGGCGGTGAGCGCCGCCTGATCCAACTGCGGGTACCCCGAGGTCTCGACGACTTTGGTGTTTGTTACCGTACCCGACTCGTTGATGAATAGCCACACTCGTACGGTTCCGCCGATGCCGGCATCCTTCAGGGTAGAGGGGTAGCTGCGCTCGAGCGCCCGGACGTACTCGCTCTTGTTCCGCATTTCGGGCTCGATCTCATACGGCGTGAAAGTCGGTTGGTCCGAGACGTCTACGCTCGCTCCCTGCGGCGGCGGCGGCAGATCCGTCACCGGGTTTTCCTCGAAGGTCGGCGGCGTGATCGTGATGTCCTCGTTGATGTCTACATTGGTCGAGATCACCGGAATCGCCGGGCGCTGGATCTGCTCGGGCGGCGGCGGGATCTCGACCTCGGGCGGGATCTCGTACGCATCCATGACCCGGGCGTTGAAGCTCGCGTCGGCCGCAGTCATGTCCGGAAAAAACGCCAGCACCACGAAGTGGAGCATCGCCGCGATGGCAATGGAACCCCAGAACCAGTTCGTGAACGAACCCTTCAGCCGGTCGTTGGCCGTAAACTCGGGACGCGGCGGGGGTGGTGTAGTAGCCATGATTATCTCCTTGCCCGGGTGAGGCGCTGCTCGAGGTCGGTCGCGAAATTGACGCGAAGGGCGCCAGCGTCGCGAAGCTCCTCGGTGATGTCGTTGATATCCCCGTACGGCACATCCTGGTCCGCACGGATGGCAACGACCAACCGCTGGTCTGTCGAAGCATACAGCGGCTGAACAATATTGGAAACGTCGTCCGTCGGAATCCGCTGGTCGTTGATGAAGATGGTCCCGTCGGGGTCCACCCACACATGCAGGATGTTCTTGCGACGCTCGTCTACCTTCTGCGTCGCCTCTGCGGTGGGCATGGTGATGTCGCGCTTCTTCTCCTGGCGGAACACGGTGGTCACCATGAAGAAGATGAGGAGCAGAAAGGCGATGTCGGCGAGCGAACTGTCTGGAATCTCGCTCGCTACCTTGGACTTGCGCTGGAAACCGCCGTGTTGGATCGCCATCCGCTAATTGAGCAGTTGAAGTGAGAAACGCGTCGCGCCGGATGACTTCACGCCATCCAATACGTTGGTCATGTCTTCGTAGCGCGCGTTGGGCGAAGTTTGGATCGCTGCGATGATGTTTTCGTTCTCCGCAATAGACTGACGCATAATTCCCTCCACCTCGCGGTGCGTCACCACCTGCTCGGCCTGGCTTTCGCCGCGGCGGACGACCACCTCGCCATTCGGCTGGACGAGGAAAAAGATCAAGTTCTTCGGGGAAACCTCGACCTCTACATCATCGCTCCGTTCCGGGAGGACGATCTGCAGCCCTTTCTCTTCGTCGAAGGTGGTCGTGGTCAGGAAGAAAACGAGGAGCAGAAAGGCGATGTCCGCCATGGAGGACGTCGGGATCTTGTCCGAAACCTTGGATTGCTTCTTGATGAGTGCCATAGGTGGTCCTGCCTCAGTCTAAGGTGCGGTGTTCCGGCCGTTCCAGCGTGTCCTTGTCCGGCACGATGGTGCCCTGCGTATCCATCCCCAGCGCCCGGTGGTCGAGGTGCGGTCGCGCGCCGACGCCGGCCGGCGTTTCATCCGGGTACATGTCCCAAAGCAAGTTCGTAATCGCAGCGGTGCCCTCTTCCATCTCGACGATCAGGCGGTCGATTCGTGACACAAAGTAGTTGTACGCGATATTGACCGGAATCGCGATCATCAGACCGGCGGCGGTGGTAATCAGAGCGACTTTGATGCCCGAAGCGAC
This sequence comes from Longimicrobiales bacterium, assembly GCA_038233155.1. Lineage (GTDB taxonomy): Bacteria > Gemmatimonadota > Gemmatimonadetes > Longimicrobiales > Longimicrobiaceae > JBBSMO01. The sequence continues at coordinate 2,646 of JBBSMO010000043.1, read as the reverse complement.
GAGGGACGCCTCGACCTGGCCGGCGAGTTCGATGGCGCCGAACGCCTCGATCATCCCCCAGACCGTGCCGAGAAAGCCCATGAGCGGAGCTACGGTAGCGATGGTCGCCAGCACAACCAGCCCTCGTTCCAGAAAACCGAGTTCGATGGTACCGGTCGCGGACATAGCCTTTTCCACGTCGCGGCCGAGCCGCTCGTCGCGAATGCGGTACAGCCCCGACAGCAGAATGGCGGATACGGGGCCCGGGGTGCGGTTGGCGAGGTCGATGGCTTCGTCCAGCCGCCCCTCGCGAGCCATCTCCTCGACACCGGCCAGCACCCGCTTGGTGTCGCGATCGGCTACCCAAAGCACGTAAGCCTTGGCGATGATGACGCCGAGGCCGAGCAGCGAGGCCAGCAGCAGGAAGTACATCATGAGGCCGCCATCCGCGAACAGTTGAATCAGGCCGTATTCGGCAGTCTGCACGGAGCGCTCCGCATTCGGGTGGTGATGAGGGTGCCACGCGGCACCGCTGCAACGGGAGTGGCGTCTGTTAGATTGGGCGGAATATAAGTCTCAGAATTGCCGTGTCAACGACGGAAGCGAACGCTCGTCCGGCTGACCTTCCCAAACCCAACGCAGGAAAGGCAGTTACGCGAGTGCCGGCGCAAGCCGCTCCTCCCTGGGCGAGGCGAGCAGCATCGAAAGCCGCTCGCGGTCCAGGTCCCGGTGAAGCTGGCCGCGGTACGCCAGCGACATTTGCCCCGTTTCCTCGGAAACGACGACGACTAGAGCGTCCGTTTCTTCGCTCAGCCCGATCGCCGCTCGGTGGCGGGTGCCCAGGCTCTTGTCCATCACCGGAAACTGCGTCAGCGGGAGAATCACACCCGCCGCGATGATGGTATCGCCCTGAATGATCACCGCGCCGTCGTGCAGCGGGGTGAGCGGTGCGAAGATGGTCGATAGGAGCACGCTCGATACCCGGGCGGTCAACTCGCTGCCCGTTTCGAGGTACTCGCCGAGCCCCATCTCCTGTTCAACGGCCATGATAGCGCCGGTTTTGCTGCGGGACATCTCCTCTGCCGCGAGCGCGATTTCTTCAGCTACCTGGCTCTCCTCGAGGCGGTTGAAGAAACGCATCAACCGGTTCTGCCCCAGGTGGGCGAGGGCGTTGCGAAGTTCCGGCTGGAAGATCACGATCGCCGCGATTGCGCCGAACTGGAACACCGTCCTCAACAGGTACGAGAGCAGGTCTAAGTTGAGCGCGGCCGCGGCGAAATAGACGACCACGAGAAAGAGCACGCCCAGGAGGATCTGCATCGCGCGCGTACCCGCGAACACCAATAGGACGCGGTAAAAGATCACCGTTACGATGATGATCTCGATCAGGTCCTTCCAGCCTGGCGCGAGAAACCCGAGCTGCCGGAAAATGGTGTTCACGCCGCCGTTTGGATGCGGGCCGCAACCTCGAGCGCCTCGCGTACTAGCGCGACATCATGCACCCGGAAGATGTTCGCGCCGTTCAGATACGCGGCTACACAGGCAGCGGCCGTAGCCTGGCCCCTCTCCGGCGCCGGTTTGCCGCCGAGCAGCTTGCCTAGGAATGCCTTGCGCGACACTCCTACCAACAACGGCGCGCCGAGCGCGGCGAGTTGGCCGAGGTGGCGGAGAAGAAGCAGGTTGTGCTCCGTTGTCTTGCCGAACCCGATGCCCGGGTCCAGCGCAATCCGCCCGGCTGCCACACCCGCGTCAATGGCCTTCTGGCGAGCCGTGGCCAGATGGTCGCGAACTTCGGCCACTACCGCGTCGTAGCGGGGGTCGGCCTGCATGGTTCGGGGTTCGCCTCGCATGTGCATCAGCACCACGGCGGCGCCCGCAGCCGCGACCACCGAGCCCATTCGCCGGTCGGCCAATGCGGAAACGTCGTTGACTACGTCCGCGCCTTCATCGAGAGCCGCGGCGGCGACTTCGGCTTTGCGGGTATCGACGGAGACGGGGAGCGACAGATGCTGCTTCAACAGCCGCACTACGGGGAGAATACGGCGGCGCTCCTCGGCCGCCGAGACGGGTTCAGCACCGGGCCGGGTAGACTCGCCGCCGACATCCAGCAGGTCCGCGCCCGCGGCAGCCAATGCGGCAGCCTGCTCGAGCGCGGCGTGCGGTTCGGCGTAGAGACCGCCATCGCTGAAAGAATCTGGAGTGACGTTGAGCACCCCCATGATGAGGGGGCGGCCTAGCGGAAGTGCTCCGGAACGGAGCACCCACCGCAGGGGGAGGGTAGCAGCCGCGGGCTCCGCTGCTGCCGCAACCGGGGCTGGTGTCACCCGCGCCGCCCCCCGCGTCCGCCCGGGCGCGCACCTGTGTTCAGCCCGTCTTCCCGCGCCAGCGACGGCGACAGATCACCGAGGCCGCCTCCGCGCGCCGGCTTGGCCGCGGGCGCCGGTTCCGCCTCGGCCGGAACGGGTGCTGGGGCTACGGGCGGGGGCGGCAGCGCCTTGCCGGCCACGAGCAGATCGATTTCCTCGCGGTCCAGCGATTCGCGCTCGAGCAGCGCCGCCGCAATCGCCTCGAGCAGGTCGTCGTGCTCGTCGAGCAGTTGGCGCGCCATCTGATACGCGTCGTCCAGCATGCGCTTGACCTCGGAGTCTACGAGCATCGCTGTCTGTT
>JBBSMO010000042.1:0-10401 GCA_038233155.1 Longimicrobiales bacterium | reverse complement strand
GGGCCGTAGGCAGGGGGCTGCGGCGGCTGCTGGGGCGTACCCTCGCCCTCCCCACGCGGCACTATGAGGCGCGAAGTCCCACCTTCCTCCTGCGGTAGAAACACGACTCGCCGGCACATTTCAGGCAGCACCCGGCATGGTGTGATCCCCCAACAATTAGCCGCCGGATACCGGAACGTTGATCCCCGCTACGATGCGGAACGCTTCATGGTCCTGCACATCCGTCCACCGTCCTTCTATGAACGGGCGGATGCTGGTGTCCGCGAGACGATTGCCGCCCAACCCGCCGAACGCATTGTAGCCGACTTCGGTGTCCTGGTCTCCGGTGCCGTCGAAGTCGCGGTTCATGAAGGCCGCGCCGCCACCGATGTAGAGACCGCCGAGGGCGCGGGGCCGCAGCACGAGGTCGGCATTCAACTGCCACTCGGTGGCCGCGTCGTCGCCGAAGAAAACGTCCGCGCTGGGAGCCAGGCGGATTTCGTTGGCGAGCGGGATCAGGATCTGTGCGCCGGCGAGCCCCACATCATCCTCGAAGTCATACCCGCCACGCACCCCGAACTCGATGGGCGGGTCGTTCGTTTCCGAACGGATGATCACGCAGCGGTCGCGGGTGCGCACGGTGCAGCGGTCCCGCTTCTGGGCCTCGGCGGTACCCGCCGCAAAGAGCGAGAGCGTAATCAGTACGAACAGCGCCTGTTTCATGTAGTCCCCTGTTGCTGATGGAAGTGCCCGAGCCGCTGTTTCAACCAGCGGGTAGTCGGAAGTTGGATGCCGGCGGCGCGGCAAGGGTTGCTTTCCGGTGTGCAGCAGGAAGGTGCGGCTTATCGGGCGGGGACCGCGGTTACGGTGACGAAAGGCAGCACATCGGGGAACTGTTGGGAAACGCGCTCGCTCACCGCAGATCTGACCGCGCTCTCGAGTTCGGCAGCACTTCCGCCAGCGGCCGGGAGGTGCTCGACGATGAGGTTCACTAGGAGGGCGTCTCCGTTCCGCGAAGCCAGGTCAGGGCGGGTGAAGTGTGCGCTCGCCTCGATCAGCCGCGCCCCGGCGACCTCTTCGACAGCCGATCTCGACACGGTCGCCGCCGCCCGCGCTACATCAGCCTTGCGCCACGCCACAGGCCGGGAGAGCTGCCATGCCACCAACAATATTACCGCGGCGGTCGCCGCGCCGGCGAGCAGCGACCGCCCGCGCTGCGAGCCGCGGCCGACGGTCGGGTCGCCCGGCTGGATTCCGTAGAGGCGCAGCGCGAGCCACCCGCCGGCAAGCAGCGCCACGAACTGCAGGGCGACGACAAAGCTCATCAGCGCGACGTAGTCCCACCGGCCGAGAGGAATCGAGAGCCCGGCCACCGCGGATGAAGGCGACAGCGCCGCGGCAATCAGGAAACCTGTAGCCGTGGCGGTCACGAGGCTGCTGCGTTCCGACTGCACCTGCGACTGTGCACCCGCCGCGCCGGCTACCAGGGCGACGACGACCGTCCACGCCGAGAGCGCCGATACCTGCTCCATCATCACCGTCGAGAGATCCAGATCGTATCCCCAGCCTACGACGGCCGCTGTCGCGACCAGCACCAGCACGGCTACAAGGAAGCGCCAGGTTCCGCGCCCGGCCATCCGCACGTCGCCTATGGCTGTGCCCACGACGGCCACCATGCCCGGCGCACCCATCGGTGCGATCAACATGGCCGCAACCAGCATGTAGGAGGCGTTGACGATGAGCCCGTACGCCGCGACAATGCCAGAAAACGCAGCGTACAGCAGCAGTGCCTTCCACGAGCCGAGGCTCTGCAGCGAGCCGAGAACCAGTTCGGTCGTAGAAAGCGGGGCTACGTCGCGGAGGCGCTGGTGCACCTCTGCCACCGGGGTTTGTACCGGTAGCGTCCCCCAGGGGAAGAGAACGAACTGAGCGTCCGAAACTTCCTCTCGTACCGCGCCGACGAATGCACCCACCTGATCGTTCGGAAGGTTGAGGAAAACCATCCTCCAGTCCTCGCCGTCCGGCCGCCCGGCGGCCACCATCGTCGGCGAAAAGGCGCGGTGCTCCTCGCCCAGCTCGAGCACCCGCTGCGCGTGTTCTGGCCGGATCTGAACGTGAAGCTGCCTCACTGCGCTGCGCGCCTCATACCGCCCGCTCCGCCGCGCGCCCTGCCGCGGCCGGCGTGAGGTGCGGAGCAGCGCCCGCGTCTACTCGCTTGCCGAGCAGCCGGAGCACCGCGAAGAGGACGATCGCCCCGGCGGCGAGCGATACCCACGGGCTGAGGCCGTACGCGGTGGGAATGTCGCCCAGCACCATCCCGACCGCCCCGACCAGCAGAGCATACGGAAGCTGAGTGCGTACATGATCCATGTGATCGCACGCGGAGGCCATCGAGCTCATCACGGTCGTATCTGAGATGGGCGAGCAGTGATCACCGAAGATCGAGCCCGCTAGCACCGACGAGATCACCCCGAGCAGAATCGTGTAGTGGCCGCCCTGCGCGAAATCGTTCTGAACCGTCAGCGAAGCGCCTAAGGGAATCACCAGGGGAAGCAGAATCGCCATCGTTCCCCATGATGTCCCCGTGGCGAACGAGATGGCGGCGGCGAGCGCGAAAACGATCACCGGCAGCAGTCGCACGGGGACGCTTCCCGCCACCGCGCTGCTGAGATAGGCTGCGGTCCCCAGCACCTCAGTCACGCCCTGCAGCGACCAGGCGAGCACTAGAATGATCATCGCCAGCATCATGGCGCGCACTCCGGAAAGCAGCGCATCCATGGTTTCCTGCACCGATAGAATCCGTTGCGCCAGTGTCAAGATGATCGCGACCATGCAGCCCAGAAGCGAAGCCCACAACAGCACGTGGAACGAGTTGGCTTCGCCGAACACCTCTCGCAACGAATGATCGCCGGGACCGAGGGCGGCGCTTCCGCTCGAATACAACCCGAAGATTACCCCCAGGACGACGGTGAGCACCGGAATGCCGGCATTCCACCAGCGCAGTGCGGCGCCTTCGGGCGGGTCGAAGGCCCCGCCGGTGGTGTCCGCCAGCAGGGCGGCCCCGGGGCGGTGCAGCCCGCCGCCGGTAGCGGCCCGCACCTCCGCGCGATACATGGGTCCGAAGTCGCGCCGCGTCCAGATCACCAGCAGCACGAAAACGAGCGCGAGCAGGGGGTAGAAGCGGTACGGGATGGTGTCGATGAAAACGTTGAAGGCGTTGGCATCCGCCAATTCTTGCGCCAGCCGCGGGTCGGCCGCCGCAACACTGGCCGACGCGGCGCTGAGGCCGTCCGCGATCAGCGAGATCTCGTAGCCGACCCAAGTCGAGACGAACATGATGCTGGCCACCGGCGCCGAGGTCGAGTCGACCACGTAGGCGAGTTTTTCGCGCGACACCCGCAGCCGGTCCGTCACCGGCCGCATGGTGTGGCCGACGATCAGGGTGTTGGCGTAGTCATCGAAGAATATCGCCAGCCCCTGCACGTAGGTGGCAATGAGGCCGCGGCGCGGAGTCGTAGCGTAGGGAGCGAGGCGCTCGACGATGCCGTGCGTCCCGCCGTTGCGGCCGATAATACCCACCATTCCGCCGATCAGCAGAGAAAAGAGGATGATCGCCGCGTGGTCCGCATCCGCTGCCGCAGGCAGAGCAAAGGTATCGATCGTGCGGAAGATGGCGCCGAAGGGATCCAGGCCGTTCCACAACATCGCCCCCAGCCAGACACCGGCGAACAGAGAGATCACCACCTCGCGGAGCAGCAGCGCGAGCAAGATGGCCACCAGCGGCGGGAGCAGCGACACCCAACCAGGCAGCAGCCGCCGGGTCACCTCTCCCGCCGCCGTGCCGACAGTTACACGCAGGGGGAGTTGCCCGCCGTCCGTGACCCGCACCCCTTCCACCAGCGTCTCGGGGCCGGCTACTTCGCCGGCTGCGAGCTTCTCACCGCCGGCCGTTAGGACGGACACCGGCTGGCCGAGGCGAGTCGAGTCCGCCCGCACCGTCACAGTGAAGGGGTTGCCCGTGAGCAGCACGCGCGGCACCGATACCTGCACTGGTGCGGGTGACGCCGTCTGCGCGGCCAACGGCAAACAACCCAGCAGCGACAGAAGCAGCACGCCCAGCAGACAAGGTCGGATCATTGCAGCGGTACCCGGGGCGGCGGCAGCGTGGCAGCCGGACCTCACTCCGGCCGGCAGCGTCTAGAGGGACGCGCGAAAGTACATCTTCGCCGAACTTCCTCGCAACCGCCCCGGCGCGGCTGCGCTGCTCTTCACCGGAGAAGGGCGCCTCGAAAGAAGACTTGAAACCTCTGGAACCGAAATCGGGCGGGTGAGTATTACCGAGAGTAATACATTCGCCGGGTCATCTCACAGCGAGACACTTTCATGCGAATCACGAGCAAGGGCCAGGTGACCATCCCCAAGCACATCCGTGATGCGGCGGGGCTCGAGCCGAACACCGAAGCTGAATTCGAGCTGGTAGACGGGGGGGCGCTGATTCGGCCAGCTTCGGCAGTTACGCGGCAGGAGGCGCTGGAGCGATGGCTGCGGACGGTTCCCGGGCGGCACAAGTTGTTGTTCACGGCTGACGAGGTCATGGCTATGACGCGGGGTGATGATTGATCCCCACGTTGATCGACTCGAATATATTGGTAGATCTCCTGAAGCCTGCGGCAGAGTGGCACAGTTGGGCGGTGAAGGCGATTCGGGCACTCGAACCCGAAACGATCTTCGTAATCAACCCGCTGATCTACGCGGAGGTGTCGGTAGCATACGCGACTCCAGACCAGCTTGACGCCGACTTGCCTGAAGATGTTTTCGTGCGCGAGGCCCTGCCGTGGGACGCGGCCTTCGCTGCTGGCAAGGCATTTCTTGCGTACCGGCGCCGCGGTGGAACGAAGAGCGCACCACTTCCCGACTTCTACATCGGCGCGCACGCCGAGGTGGCGGGTTATCGCCTGCTGACGAGGGATGCCGCGCGCTACCGCACCTACTTCCCCGCGCTAGAGCTGATCAGTCCTTGAGGCGAGGCGGACGGCCGCCTGCCGAAGAATCAGCGCGGCGCGGCTGCCTCTGCCGCCTCCTCCCGGTCACCCGCGGCCCGCCGCTCGATCTCCCGCAGAAGCTCCTCCATTTCGATCGGCTTGGACAGCATCGGAATGCCGGCGTCACGAGCCAGCTCGGTGCATGCTGAGTCAATGGTCTCGCCGGTGAGGAAGATGAGCCGCTCCACCAGCGCAGGTGCCGAGCGGCCGATCTCACGGAGCAACTGCCCGCCATCCATTCCCGGCATGCGGACGTCACTGACAATCACGTCGAAGGATTCACCGCTCCCGGCCAGCAGCAGATCGAGCGCCTGAACACCATTTCCGGCTTCCATAACGGAGTGCCCCCGCTGCTCGAGCTGCCGCACGAGTGCACGCCTCACCGTAGCCTGATCTTCGATCACCAGCACGCGCAACGGCTGCATGCCTTGGGCGGGCGGAGCGGCGGCGGGTGCAGCCGGTGCAGCCGGGGACGGCGGCAGGAAAACCCGGAAGCACGTGCCCTCGCCCGGAGCGCTCTCGACGGAGATGATGCCGTCGAGATGGCTGACCAGGTCGTGGGCGAGCGTCAGGCCAAGGCCGGTGCCCGCCCCCGGCTCCTGCGTGGTCCAGAACGGGTCGAAGATCCGGTCGATGTGGGCCGGGTCGATTCCGGGGCCGTTGTCGATAATCGAGACCTCGATCCCGCCGCGCACCCCGCGGGTACGGACGCGGAGCCGGCGCTCGCCTTGCAGGGACCGCAGCGCCCGCTCCGCATTGACGATCAGGTTCAGCACGATCTGTTCGATCTCGGAGCGGCTTGCGGTGACGCAAGGCAGCCCCCAGGCTAGGTCCTGCTGCACCTCGATGCCGGCGGTTTGCATCGCGCCCTGCCGCATGTCGATCACACGACTGATATGCTCGTTTACGAGCGTCGTATCGCGCTCGCCCGGTGCGTGCTCCCGGGTCTGGCGCGCGAGCGCTTGCAGGTCGTCAATGATCGTTGAAGCGCGCGTCGCTTCCTTGCGGATCACCTCTATGGCTTCCCGCTCTTCCCCCGGGCGCTCGTCCATTAGCAGCAGCTCCGCAAAGCTCTTGATCGAGGTCAGCGGGTTGTTCAATTCGTGTGCTACACCGCCGAGCAAGCTCGCCACGCTGCTCAGTCGTTCCGCGCGCCTCGCCTGCGCCTCCCGGGCCTTTTCCTCCGTGATATCGCGCGCGATGCCATGGACGCGAATTCCGCCGCCAAACCGTTGCGGCTCCCCGAGGGTGACGTGCAGCAGGCGGCGCTCCCCGTCCGGCCGGACGAGGTGCAGCTCCGTACGGGGCAGCGGATCGCCGCCTGCCAAGCGCTCCCTGAACCTGGCCTCCGCCTCGGCGAGGCTATCTTCTGCGACCACATCGTGGAAGGCGAGTGTTCGCAGCGTCGGGAGGTCACGGCCGAGAATGCGGAGCCCGGCCGCGTTGGCATCCAGAAAGCGGCCGTTGCCGTCCACAGAGAAGATACCCAGCGGGGTATGGTCGATGAGCCACCGTGCGTGCGACTCGGCTTGGAGCTCCGCGCTGATGTCACGGTAGATGCCGTACACGCCGATTCGCTCGCCTTCCAGGTGAATCGGCGCGCCGAGAATGGACACGTGAACCGCCGAACCATTCTTGCGAACCCGTTCTGCCTGCGTGCTGACCGTCTCGCCAGCAGCAATGGCCCTGGTGATGCAGGTCGCTGCGTTATGCCCTTCTGGAGCGACGATCAGATCGTCCACCCGGCGGCCCGTCACCTCATCTTCCGAAAAGCCGAACAAGTCGATGAAGGCGTGATTGACGCGCAGGACGTGGCCGGCGTTGTCAAGCAGGACGATCGCTTCTGGAGCGCTTCGGAAGAGCTGCTCGAGCAGAGCGGTGCGCCGCCGGGTTTCGCCCGCCGCGGCAGAGGCAGACCTCGCGGAAGGTTGCTCGTCCTGCACGCGACCCGGGCGCCAGGTACTAGCGAGATCGCGGAGCGTCTGGCGATCCGCCGGGGTCCACTCACGGGGGATTTCAGTCGCAGCAAGCAGAAGGTGGTTCTCGTCCAGGCGAACCGCAGCGAACGCGGCTGCGTTCAGGCGGGCGAGGAGCGAGTCTTCGTTTAGGTCTTTGTCAGGGTCTGCTATTCTGCCGAACGCCAACTCTGCCTGGAAGCGAGTGGCATCCAAGCACGGAGTTTCCTCGAGCCGGAAGCTGCCGCGGATCTCGCTTCCCGCGGCGGCTACGACGCGGTACCCGTTTGGCTCCCTTACGAGCAGTACCGAAACAGAAACGCCCAGGGCACGCGCCGCCAGTCGCGGCAGCGCCTCGGCAGAAGCAGAACCCGGAGCGGCCGCTCTGCGAGCGGCGCGGTGGTACGGAAGACTGGCCAGCAAAGCGGCGGACGACCCAGCGGAGCAGGGAGAGGACGGTACGCAGCCACAGGGGCGCGGGTGCTGGAACCGCCTTCGGAAGGAGAGCGAGGGGCTACGTTGAATAGCTTCGGCACAACAGCGCGCCCGCATGAAAAAAGGAGGGGCGGCGACCCCTCCCTTCCACGATCGTCTGGGCCGAACTCACGCGTGCTGCTTCGCGTGCTTGCCTTCGCCGACCTCCTCGACCAGCTTGCGATTGAACGCGGGGAGGTCATCCGGATTGCGGCTGGTGACGAGCCCGTTGTCCACCACCACCTCACGGTCCACCCAGTTCGCCCCTGCGTTCTTCAGGTCCGTCTGCAGCGTGTGGTACGAGGTGAGCGTGCGGCCTTCGACCACTCCCGCGTCGATCAAGGTCCACGGCGCGTGGCAGATCGCCGCGACCGGTTTGCCGGCATTGAAGAAGGCCCGCACGAATGCCTGTGCCTTCTCGTTCCGGCGCAGGTTGTCCGGGTTCATCACCCCGCCGGGGAGCAGCAGCGCATCGTAATCGGCCGGTCGCGCAGCATCCAACCCGACATCCACGTCGAACTCTTCGCCCCAGTCCGTTTCGTCCCACGCTTTGACCTTGTTCTGCTGCGGAGAGACCAGGTCGGTATCGGCGCCCGCCTCCCGCAATGCCCGCCTCGGCTCCGTCATCTCGATTTGCTCGAAGCCTTTTTCGACTAGTATCGCAACTTTCTTCCCGTCCAGCTTGTTCGCCATCTCGTTATCTCCGTTCAACTTGAATCCCTTGCTCCAGGAGGTGACAACCCGTGCAACGAGGGTGCCACCCGCGCCCAATGCGCAGCGAATGCTGCACGCTCAGCACCGTGGCCATTGCCGTAAAGCCAGGGCGCACGCATCCTCAGGATAGAGTCTGCACGATTCCAGAATCACCCCTTCGGAACCGGTATCCTTTGCCTGCGCTGCCTTCTTCCCCTGCCCCCGCTGCCCGGCACGTGCTGGCCCACCGCCGGGTGCGAGTCGAAACGCCGGAACGAGTGGCGATCGGCTACGATCTGGCTGATATCGGGTCGCGCTTCGCCGCGCTGCTCCTAGATACTATTGTGCTCGCTTTGGCGCTGGCGGTGCTATGGATCGGACTCCCCTGGTTCGCGGGGTGGCTCGGCCTTCGCAGCGCGCGGGTTGCAACTCTCGGCATCGCCCTGATCAGCCTGGTCAGTTTTGCCTTCATATGGGGCTACTTCGTCTTCTTCGAGGGGCTGCGCGAGGGACAAACGCCCGGCAAGAAGGTTCTCGGCATCCGCGTAATTCGCGACGGCGGCTTTTCGATTTCGTTGAGCGCCGCGGCAATTCGCAACCTGGTGCGCATCGTCGACATCCAGCCGGTGCCCGCCAGTTTGATCGGCGTAGGGATGATGCTGCTGCACCCGGAAACCAAGCGCTTAGGCGACCTCGCGGCCGGCACTCTCGTGGTGCGCGAGCGAACCATGGCGCGGCTCCCGGAGGAAGAAGACGCCGGCGGCGGCAATGTGCCCGCCGGCGCACCCACGCTGACAGATGAGCAGTTCGCGGCGTTGGCTCAGTACGTTGCGCGCCGAGGCGCGCTGGAAGCGGGCGTGCGCGACCGCATCGCCGGGCGATTGGCCGCGACATTAACCGCCGATGGCGAAGCACAGCCAAGCGCCGGGGGTGTGGATGCGTCGCTGGTGGCGCTGCATAGCGGCGAAGCCGCACGCCGTGTCGGGGACAGCCCCTCGGGAAGCGCGCGTGCCGCCGGTTTGGTGCGGCGCCAACGGGAGCGTTGGAGCGATTTCCAGGAGCTGGTCCGGCGTGCCGAGCGGCGGGGGCTGCGCCGGATGGCTGAGGCCGATGTCTCCCGCTTCGCCGCATTGTACCGGGAGACAGCGGCAGACCTCGCTAGGGCGAGAAGCTACGGCGCATCACCGGCGTTGCTGTACACGCTCGAGCGCTGGACCGGCGCGGGTCACAACTTGTTGTACCGGCCCGCCACGCGGAGCTGGCGGCAGGCGCGGCGGTGGCTGGGTGGCGGGTTTCCGGCCCTCGTAAGGCGCCGCTGGCGGCCCGTGGCAGCCGCCGCGGCATTCTTCTACCTGCCCGCCTTGCTCTCCTTTGCCGCGATACGGGCGGAACCCGCACGCGCCCGCGCCGCATTGCCGGCCGCGATCATCGCCCGCGCCGAGCTCGGGGCCGAGCGGGAACGCGCCGGCCAAGAGTACGCAGAGGTCCCGGAGCTTTTCATGCCGGTGATGGCGAGCGGGATCATCGCCAACAACGTGCAGGTGACTTTCTTAGCCTTCGCGGGCGGAGTACTCGCGGGAGCGGGCACCGTGCTGATCCTGGTGTTCAACGGCGTCTTTTTGGGCGGGGTAGCGGGCCTGTTCGCCAATGAAGGGCTCAGCATGTACCTCTGGTCCTTCGTACTGCCGCACGGGGTGATCGAGCTCACAGCAATCGTAGTCGCGGGCGGGGCAGGGTTGTGGCTCGGCTCGGCCTTTCTGCTCCCCGGCCGCCTGACCCGCCGGGAGGCTCTCGTCGCCCGCGGCCGCGACGCGGTCCTCCTCCTCGCCGGAACCACTGTGTTGCTGGTCGTCGCGGGTACGATCGAGGGGTTCGTCTCCCCCGCGCCATTGCCGCGCGAGGTGAAGCTGCTTGCTGCGGCAGTGTTCGCCGGTGCGCTCGCGGTTTACCTGCTATTCGCCGGCCGAACGGCCGATCCCCTAGACAGCGCGGCGGGTGATCCTCGGGTTACAGGAGCGCCCGCCGCTTCACCTCGAGATACCGGTTGATGACAGCCGGTACGGCCTCGTGCGGCTCCACGTCCGCGACCAATATTCCTTGGCGCTGCATGGTTGCGAGTGCTCGTGCGCGTGCAGTCAGCAGCTCTTCCGCCGCGGCGCGGCGAAAGACGGCAGTCTCGTCCTTGGCGGGCGCGGTGGCGGCTTGTTCAACTTCCGTGTTGCGCAGGGTAACGGCGAGTACCAAGTGCCGGCGCCCTG
>JBBSMO010000041.1:0-10525 GCA_038233155.1 Longimicrobiales bacterium | reverse complement strand
TGCATCGACCTGCCCCAGCACCAGCCCCTGCAAGCCGACGATCAGGGAAAACTCGCTCGCTTGGGCGAGCAGCAACCCGGCTTCGAGCGCCGGCCGGCTCGATAGCCCCGCGCGCTCGCCTACAAAGGCGACGAGCGGCGGCGTGAGCATAACCAGCAGCAGCGCAAAGGCGAGCGCCCGGGCTAGTTCGGGCAAGGTCGGCAGCACCAACAGCGCTCCGAGCGAGGTGAAGAGGATTGCGAGGAAAAAGTCGGACACCGAGGATAGCTCGCTGCGCACGAGTCCGCTGACGGGAAAGGCGGAGAGCGACACGCCGGCCAGAAATGCGCCGGCGACGGGCGGCAGGCGAAGCAGATCTGCTAGCGCGATAAAGAGAAAGAGGATGCTGAGTGCGACCAGCAGACGCCCCTCTTCATCCAGGTCCAGCCGGACAATCAGGTACGGAGCGACCCAACGCATGATGGCGGCGGCGAGCACGACCAGGGCGAGCGCGGCGCCGATCCCCGCGAGCACCGCCCCAATGCCATCGGCGATGCGGGTGAGCACTGGGATCAGCAGAATGACGAGCATGTCCTGCAACAGCAGCACGCCAATCACCAGGCGGCCGAAGGGTTCGAACATCTGCCGGCGCTGCCGGAGCAGCCGCACCACGACCAGTGTGGAACTGGCGGTGAGCGCGAGCGCCAAGTAAAGCGAAGTACGGGTGTCGAAGCCCGCCAGCCGGGCGAGCGCCAGCCCCGCTAGGCCGAGGACGATGAACTGCGCGAACCCCACCCGGATGGCGACCGCCCGCTGGTCACCCACCCGGCCCGGGTTCAACTCGATGCCCGCCGCAAAGAGCAACACGCCGACGCCAAGGGTGAGCATGTCCTCGAGCACCTCGGTCGGCGGCAGCGCTCCGAGCACCGACAGCACCACCCCCGATAGCACCAGCAGCGGAGTGGCCGGTAGGTGCAGCCACCGCGCCAGGCCGAAGCCGATCGCCGCCCCTAGGAGCAGCAGAGCAAGCTCGCTCACCCGCTGAGAACTCCCCGCTCGCGCAGCGCAGCCGCAATTCGCTGCACCCCCGAGTTCTTGGACATCATCAGGTGGCTGACCCCGATCCGCCGCAGTTCCGCCACTACCGAGCGGTCGAAGGCGTGGATGCTGGACGGCACACCCGCCCGGCGGCAGTGGTAGGCGAGCAGGTTGTTGGTATCCTCGATCTGCAGTGCGGAAACCAGCAGCCGGGCACGGGCGAGGTTCGCCTCCTCGAGCACCGACTCGTGGTCGACGCTGCCGAGCAGGGTGCGGCAAGGCAGATCGGCTAGCTTGCGCTGGTCTGTGTCAACCGCGAGCACCGTCTCGCCGCGCTGCATCATCTGGCGAATCACCCGCTTGCCCAGCGCATTCACACCCACGACGATCACATGGCCTTCGAGGTGTTCCCCCTCCGTTCCGGCTCCCGCCGCGGGAGCTTCCCCGCGCCCCGCAAGCCGCGCCAGGCGGTGATTGTAGAGAATAGCATACGATGAAATGGCGATGCTGCCGAGCCCGACCAGCCCGATCACGGCGACAGTCGCTTCATCGATCAACCCGATGCTCAGTCCTAAAGCGGCCATGATAAAAGAGAACTCGCTGCTCTGCGCCAAGGTGATGCCGGTCAGCAGTGGTGTGGGCGCCGTGTGCCCCTTCCACGCGAGGACCGGCGCCAGCACCAGCGGTTTGCCGAGCAGCACAGCCAAGGTGAGGATGATGACCGGCAGCAGCTCCGCGGAAGCCGCGCTCAACTCCATCTCGATGCCTAAAGAGACAAAGAAGACAGCGATGAAAAAGTTCATCAGCGGGTGAACGCGCCGCCGCAGGTTATGGCTGTAGGGGAGTTGTGCGAGGCTGATGCCGGCGAGGAAGGCGCCGATCTCCGGGGAAAGCTCGAGCAGCTCTGCGCCGATAACGAGCAGAAAGCACCAGCAAAGGCTCGATATGAACAGCGCCTCCGAAGATATTGCAAGCCAGCCGAAAAGGCGGGGAAGCAGATAGCGGCTCGCGGCGATGGCGACGCCGAGCAGGAGCACCATCCCGAGGAGCGACCCGCCGAGGCCGCGCGCGAGCGCTGCCGCGGACACGCCCTCGCCTCCGCCGCCAAGCCCCGCCAGAAAGGTGAGCACCAGAATCACCGCCAGGTCCTGCACCAAGAGAATGCCCACCGCAATGCGCCCGTACAGGCTGTGCAGCTCGCGCTTCTGCTCGAGCAGCTTGACCACGACGACGGTGCTGCTGAACGCCAGCGCGACTCCGATAAAGGCGGCTGCCTGCATCTCGAACCCGGCCAGCAGTGCGGCCCCGAAGGCGATAGCACCGCTGCCCAGCATCTGCAGCGACCCCGCGGCGAGTGCGACCCCGCCCACATCCTTGATGCGCTCGAGGCTCAGCTCGAGGCCAACAAGGAAGAGCAGAAGGATGATCCCAATCTCAGAGATCAGGTGGATCTCCTCGGATGCTGCCAGCAACCCGACGATAGGCCCGAGCAGCAGCCCGGCCACGATGTACGCGACGATGGTCGGCACCTTGAGCACCCGGCTCGCCAACATCAGCAGGGTGGCAGCGAGCAGGATCAGGCCGAGGCTCTGGAGCAGTGTCTGGTCAGTCAAGCGAATGCGGAATGGCGAGTGCGGAATGCGGAATGGGACTCGGCAGGACTAGCGGAAATCACCTGCTCATTGGCTGCGGCAACCCCCGGTCCGCAAGCCGCAATCCAAAACCGGCGCGAACGCGGTTTTCGCATTCCGAATTCCGCATTCCGCATTTCCCTTGACACTGGTTTCCGATACCTCCTACAATGCGGGGAGCTATCGCGCCGCTCCTTGCCCCCGCCGACGAGGCTTCCATGGCATCCGCTCCAATCTACACCACCGACCGTATTCGCAACGTAGCCGTGGTCGGGCATGGCGGCTCGGGGAAGACAACCCTGATCGACGCCTGCTGCCATGTGGCCGGCTCGACCCGCCGCCATGGTTCGGCCGCGGACGGTACCGCGCTCACCATGTACACACCCGAGGAGATCAGCCACGGCCTCTCGATGAATGTCGCCGTGGGGCACGCGGAGTGGATGGGTAGCAAGATCAACTTCATCGATACTCCGGGCTATCTCGACTTCATCGGCGAGACGCGCGCCGGCATCCGCGTAGCGGACTCTGCGATTTGCGTGCTCTCCGGCCCCAGCGGCGTAGAGATAGGCACCGAGCGGGTTTGGGAGATGCTCGAAGAACGGCATCTGCCGACGCTGTTCTTTGTTTCGATGATGGACCGCCAGAACGCCAATTTCGAGGCGGTCTTCCGGAACATCAAAGAGCACATCACCGACAAGGTGATTCCGGTCGAGATTCCCATTGGAAGCGGCGACGGTTTTCGCGGCATTATCAACCTGTTCTCCGAGAAGGCGCACATCTACGAGGCCGGGAGCCAAACGGGAGATTTCGAAGAGCACGAGATTCCGGCTGATCTGCGCGACCTCGAGCAACGATTCTATCAGGAGCTGATCGAAACCATAGCGACTACGGACGACACGCTGCTCGAACACTATCTCGAGGGGGAGGCGATCACCCGCGACGAGGCGATCCACGCGCTGAAGCAGGCCATGCTGCGAGGCGAGCTCTACCCGCTGTTCTGCGGGGCGCCGACCTCGTCTTGGGGGGTTCGCGCGCTTCTGAACAAGACGGTCGAGCTGATGCCCTCGCCGCAGGAGCGGCCGGCGGAAGAGGCGCAGGGCCGGGGGGGCAACACGGTCGAGCTGCGCAACCTGAACTCGGACCCCTTCTGCGCGCTGGTATTCAAGACGACGAGCGAACCGCACGTGGGGGAGTTGTCGTTCTTTCGTATCTTCGGCGGCAGCGTGAAGAGCGGCGCCGAGGTGCTGAACCCCGGCCGCGATGCGACCGAGAAGCTGTCGCACCTTTCGGTGCCGCAGGGCAAGGATCGCACGGAGGTGGACGAACTGCGCGCGGGTGATATCGGGGTTGTCGCCAAGCTAAAGGACACGCACACCAACGACACGCTCGCGGCGCCCGGGCACCCGCTTTCGCTCGTGGGAATCGATTTCCCCGAGCCGGACATTGCCGTTGCGGTCGAGCCCGCGACCCGCGGGGACGAGGACAAGCTGGGAGCCGGCCTGCACAAGCTGCACGAGGAAGACCCGACCTTTGTCGCCGAATATGTCCCGGAGCTGGGTCAGACCATCGCCCGTGGTACGGGCGAGATGCACCTGGATGTGCAGATCGAACGCTTGAAGCGCAAGCACAACGTAGAGGTCGTAGCGCGGGAGCCGCGCATCCCCTATCGAGAAACCATTCGTGCGGCGTCGGAGGCGCAGGGGCGGCACCGGAAACAGTCGGGCGGCCGCGGCCAATTCGGTGACTGCCACGTCCGGCTGAAGCCGCTCGCCCGCGGCGGCGGCTACACCTTCACCAACTCGGTGGTCGGGGGTGCCATTCCCGGCAAGTACATCCCCGCAGTGGACAAAGGCATCCAGGAGGCTTCGGTGCGCGGGGTGGTCGCCGGTTTTCCCGTCGTAGACTTCGAGGCAGAGTGCTTTTTCGGTTCCTACCACAACGTAGATTCTTCCGAAATGGCATTCAAGATCGCCGGCTCGCAGGCGTTTCAGAAAGCAGCCGAAGCCGCGCACCCCGTGCTGCTCGAGCCGGTAATGCAGGTGGATGTCGTAACCCCCGATGAATTCGTCGGGGATGTGATCGGCGACCTCAACCAGCGGCGTGGCAGAATTCTCGGGATGGACACCGCTGGCCGGAATCAGAAGGTCACCGCGCTCGTTCCCCAGGCTGAACTGTACAAGTACTCGACCACGCTCCGCTCATTGACGCAGGGGCGTGCACTACACACCCGCGAGTTCCACTCGTACGAGGAAGTGCCGCAAAGCGAAGTCGCGAAGATTGTCGAGAAAACCCATGGGGAGGAGCATCGGGAGATGGCCGCGGTGTAGTTTCGGCCATGGAGCAGTCATTGATGAACGCAGAACTTGCCTCGTTGGAGATATGCGCCGGCGCGGGCGGCCAGGCCCTCGGTCTGGAGCAGGCGGGGTTCAACCACGTAGCAGCTGTCGAGAACGACCCGGCGGCGTGCCGGACGTTGCGGGCCAACCGGCCGGGCTGGAACCCGCTCGAGCAGGATGTGCGCGACATTCGCGGCCGGGACTACCGCGGGATCAGCCTCCTGGCCGGGGGCGTACCATGCCCGCCGTTCTCGATGGCCGGAAAGCAGCTAGGTGGCGACGACGAGCGGGACCTCTTCCCCGCGGCATTGCGCTTGGTAGAGGAAGCGAGACCGCGGGCGGTGTTGCTGGAAAACGTGCGGGGCTTCGCCGCCGTCCGGTTCTACCAGTACCGGGAAAGGACCATCGGCCGCCTCGTTCGCCTGGGCTATTGGGTGGACTGGCGCGTGCTCAACGCCTCCGACTTCGGCGTTCCCCAACTGCGCCCCCGCTTCATCATGGTCGCGATTCACAATGGTGCCGCCGGGCGCTTCTGCTGGCCCCGGCGGGGCGGCGAGCCTCCTACGGTCGGGGAGGCGCTGCTCGAACCGATGGCCTCGCGCGGGTGGTGCGGAGCGGCGGCTTGGGCGGCCCAGGCGAACCGCATCGCGCCCACGCTAGTCGGCGGGTCCAAGCGGCACGGCGGCCCCGATCTCGGCCCGACGCGCGCGCGCGCCGCTTGGCGGCAGCTGGGCGTAAATGGCAGCAGCTTGGCCGAGCACCCGCCGGGATCCGATTTCCCCGCAGACGAGCTGCCGAGGCTCACAGTTCGCATGGCGGCTCGCATCCAAGGTTTTCCAGACCATTGGGATTTCACCGGGAAGAAAACCCCGGCCTATCGCCAGGTAGGGAACGCCCTGCCTCCGCCGGTGGCAGCGGCCGTGGGGGCTGCAATCCGTAGAGCTATCTCACCTGGGACCGCTAACACGTGAGTTCTGGCGACTACACCTATCGCCCGAAAAGTGCGGCGGAAACGTCGCGGAACATGTCGGCGATCCGCTCGGAGAACAACAAGACGGAAACCGCGTTGCGCAACGCGCTGCACCGCCGCGGCTTCAGGTACCGAAAGTACCTTTCCGATCTGCCGGGAAAGCCGGACATCGTCTTCACCAAGCAGAAGGTCGCGGTCTTCGTAGACGGCGACTACTGGCACGGCCGCGTCCTGCGGGAAAAGGGGCTCGAGGGGCTGCGCCAGCAGATGAAGACACCGAATCGCAAGTATTGGGTAGAGAAGCTGCAGCGCAATGCCGAACGCGACGACTTCGTCACGGCCACCTTGGAAGCAAACGGCTGGCTGGTGCTGCGATTCTGGGAAAGCGACATCAAGAGCGATCTCGGTCCGGCCGTCGACGAGGTCGCCGCCGCCGTTCAGCGGCGGAGGGCGGAGTCGAAGTGAACCGGATGTCGTCGCGGCAGGCAAGTGCCTATTCCGGCTCTGGCTCCTCGGCGCGGGCGTCGGCTACGTAACCGGCTGCACATGCGACCGGATCCACACCGCCAGCTCGTCCTCTCCGAGTTCCCCCGCGGCTAGGTCGACCATTACCGCCACAGCTTCTGGCTCCGGCGCCGTCAGCCGCAGACCGTTGGCCCGGAGGAACACGCCAGCCGCCGCGATACCGATGCGCTTGTTCCCGTCGACGAAGCCATGGTTCATCGCCAGCCCGAAGCCGTAGGCCGCGGCCAGGCCGGTCAAATCCGTCTCGCCGTAGGTCCACCGGTTCAGCGGCCGCGCCAGCGCGGATTCGATCAGACCTTCGTCGCGAACACCGTAGCTGCCCCCGTGTTCGCGGATCAGCTCGGCGTGAATGGCCCCGACGGCTTTGCGTGTCAGCCAAATCGGCTCTGCGCTCATCGGCGTTTCATTTTGCGAGCTCCCGCAGGGCATTGCGGTATTCCTTGCGGAAGATCTCGAACGCGTCCATGATCTTCTCGAAGTTCGGGTCGTGGGGCGTCAGCACAACCCCGTTCTCCGATGGCACCGCGTACAACACATCTCCCTCCGCTACATTCATCTGATCGACAAGCTCTTTGGGGAAGGTCGCGCTCAACGAGCCGCCCACCTTGCGCAGCGTCAGCTTGGTAGCCATCGGGGGTTTCTCCTGGTGGGCGGCGCCGCACGGCGCCGCGTGAATCCGCCCGGCGCCTGGGCGGCGTCGGTATAACAATTGTTATACGCCGCCATGGCAGAGTCGTTCCGGCGGGTGCTGCCAGGTCGCAGCCCGCGCGAGGCTCTACCGCCTGCAGCATCTGAAATGCGATCTTCGGAATGCGGAATGCACACCAACTCGGTCGGCGCTGCTACCGCTTGGCCGCAGTACGAGGATACTCGGTCGTTCCCCGTTTATGCTTCAACGATGATTTCAGAATACAGCCGCTACGACGCCCTCGGACTCGCGGAGCTCGTACGCAAGGGAGAGGTCTCCGCTCCCGAGCTGCTCGACGAGGCGATCCGCCGCACGGAAACGCTGAACCCGCAGCTCGGCGCGGTGGTTTTCCGCATGTACGAGCATGCGCATGAGCTGGCCGCTGCGCCGCCCGACGGTCCCTTCAACGGCGTGCCATTTCTCACCAAAGAGATTCTGCAGGCGTACGCCGGCTTTCCGCTGTCCAGCGGCTCGCGGGCCTTGCTCGACTACATCCCCCCGGCGGATGCGGAGGTGGTGGCGCGTTTCAAGCGCGCGGGCGTGGTGACTTTCGGCAAGACCAACGTCCCAGAATTCGGGCTGATGGCATACACTGAGCCCGAGGCGTTCGGACCAGCGCGCAACCCGTGGAATCTGGATCACACGCCCGGCGGCAGCTCGGGTGGCGCTGCAGCGGCGGTGGCGGCAGGCCTGGTGCCCATGGCGGGTGCCAACGACGGCGGCGGCTCGATCCGGATACCGGCGTCGGCGTGCGGGCTGTTCGGACTGAAGCCGACCCGCGGCCGGGTGCCTACAGGTCCGCTGCACGGGGAAGTCTGGGAGGGCGCCGCGGTAGATCACGTGCTGACCCGCAGCGTGCGTGACAGCGCGGCCATGCTCGATGCGATCGCGGGGCCATATGTTGGCGCGCCCTATCAGATCCCTGCGCCGGAGCGGCCCTACGCGGAAGAGATCGCCCGCGCGCCGGGCCCGCTCCGAGTGGCGTTCTCGACAGCGTCACCGCTCGGCAACCCCGTTGACCACGAGTGTGTGCGCGCAACGGAAGATGCCGCGCGGCTGCTCGAAGAGCTCGGCCACGAAGTAGAGCGCGCAGAGCCCGCGGTCGATGGCATGCACCTAGCACGCGCCTACCTGACGCTCTACTTCGGCCAGGTCGCTGCCGACCAGAAGTGGCTAACAGCCGAACGAGGGCGCGGCGCTCTCCGCAAGCTGGAAACCACCACTCGAGCGCTCGGACTGCTAGGCCGCAGCCTCTCCAGCGGCGACTACGTGCTGATGCGCCGCAGTTGGAACGACTTCGCGCGTGCGACCGGTGCGTTCCACCAGCGCTACGACATCTACATGACGCCTGTCATGGCCGCGCCGCCCGCGCGGATTGGAGAGCTGAAGCCTACCCGCCTGGAGCGTATTGCCCTGCAAGCGGCCGGCACCCTGCGGCTCGGCAAGCTGCTGCTGCGTTCGGGGCTGATTGACAAGCTGGCGCACGAGAACCTTTCGAGAACGCCATTCACCCAACTCGCCAACCTCACCGGTCAACCGGCGATGTCGGTGCCGCTGCACTGGACGCCGGGCGGGCTGCCCGTGGGCGTACAGTTCACCGCCCGGTGGGGAGATGAGGGCACCCTGTTCCGGCTCGCCGCGCAGCTCGAAGAGGCGCGGCCGTGGCGCGGGCGGTGGCCGGAGCTGGCAGAAGCCGTGCTGCCGAACCCAACTGGCTAATCGCCGCCATTGCGAAACACTTGAAGGTGGTCACGTACCGCGTCGGCAGCAGCGAATCGCCAAAGATCCCCGATGCTGCTATCGCGGAGGACTTACTCTCCGCACCTGGAAATCAGGGGCAGCCGGAGAGTGAGCGTTGTACCCTTTCCGACGGTGCTTCCGGCCTTGATCGCTCCGCCCAACATCGCGCCGAAGCGGGACGCGATGGTGAGCCCGAGGCCGGTGCCGTTCTCGGCGCGGGTGAAACTCGAGTCGGCCTGCCAGAAAGGCTCGCACAGCCGGTCCTGGTGCGCGGCGGCGATGCCAGGCCCGGTATCGCGGACGCGCACCACGAGTTCGGCTTCAGATTGGCAGACGGTGATTGCGACCTCGCCGCGGGCAGTAAACTTGACCGCGTTTCCCAGGAGGTTGATGAGGATCTGGCGCAGCTAGCGCGGGTCGCTGCGGACCGGCTCTCTCGTGAGCGCTGCCTCTAGCCGGAACGCGAGCTGTTTGTGCTGCGCGAGGGGCTCGATGATCGCCTGTACCTCGGCGAGCGGCGGCGGGAGATCGACGGCTTCGAACTCGGCCGTTTCGCGCCCTGCATCCAGCCGCGCATAGGCCGCCGGCCGAACTTCCGCGCGCCGCCGGTGTTCTTTGTCACGATCCTAGTGCCGACCAAGCCACGCCAGTCATGCTGCCATGATACGCCTGCGGATGATGCTGCCCCTGCTACCCCTTTTTTTCGTGCTTTTCGCTTGTAGCCAGGCGCCGCCCGCTGCCGGCCCGCCGCCGGCCGCCGGACAGCCTGCCGAACCTGCCGGGCGAATCCAACCCCCCGAGGGAGTCCCGGTGCTGCCGATGCCAATAGAGCGCCCGCGGCTGCTCGCGCCCGCGGAGAAGCCCGACTTGGTGGTGTTGTTTACGATCGACCAGCTCCGCACCGACTACTTTGAACGTTACCAAGAGCAGCTCACCGGCGGCCTTGGGCGGCTGATGCGCGGTGGCGCGTTCTTCACCAATGCATACCAAGATCACGCGGTGACGGAGACCGCGCCGGGTCACGCAAGCACGTTGTCCGGGCGCTTCCCGCGCAGCACGGGCATCATCCGCAACGCGGCAGGCGTGCAGGACCCGCAGGCGCCGCTGATAGGCAGCGACGGCCCTGGCGCCTCACCTTTTCGCTTCCGCGGCGGCACCCTGATCGACTGGATGCGGCTGCAGGACCCGCGCTCGCGCGCCCTCTCCATCTCCCGCAAGGACCGCGGCGCCATTCTGCCGCTGGGGCGGGCGCACCAGCAGGTGTTCTGGTACGATTACGGCGGCCGCTTCACTACCAGCACCTACTACGCGGATACGCTGCCAACGTGGCTGCAGCGCTGGAACGCGCGCGGCGAGGCGGCGAAGCTGGCAGGGCGGTCCTGGGAACTGCTGCTGACTGCCGACCAGTACCCGGAGCCCGACAGCGTTCCCGCGGAGAGCCGCGGGCAGGACTTCACCGTCCCGCACCGCATCCCGTCAGATCCAGCCGTCGCCGTTCGTGTACTGCCCGAGTACCCGATGATGGACCAGCTCACGCTGGACGCAGCACTGGCGGGTGTAAGGGCGATGAACCTGGGCGCGGGACCGCAGCCGGATCTGCTGGCGGTGTCGCTTTCGA
>JBBSMO010000040.1:0-10606 GCA_038233155.1 Longimicrobiales bacterium | reverse complement strand
CGTCTCCTTCGCGCAGATCACGCGAGAAATCGATCTGCCAGGCAAAGATGCGATCCGCGAGAATATCGGCCACCCGCTCCCGTTCTTCCGCCGGAACTCCACGCGCGTCACCGCTAAGCAGCGCGGCATACAGCGACAATGAAACCGTGCCCGTGAGCAAGGCGGTATCGGCGTGCACCTCTACCTCTTCCACGGCGCCCGACCACCCCGCGTCGTCGCGGCGCAGGTTCAAAGTACGGTCGCTGTCCAGCCGGAAGGCCATGCCCCGGAGAGCGCCGCCGAAGAAGGCGCGGCGGTAGGCTACGACCGAGCCCGGCTGGAGGTGCCGCGGGTCCTGGTGCGCGGTCAGTTCGGAAAGCAGTGCAGCGGCCTCTGCCCGGTCCAAATGAGAGCGGCCGAGCAGCTCGGAAAGCGATTCTCCCCTGCGCAGTGTGTCCTCGAACGCGAGCTCCGCGGGGTTCGCGGCCGCCGCGGGCAACCTAGCCGCTGCAGGCTCCGCCACAGCGGCAGGAGCAAGGAACTCCGCGTACTCCGCCCCTACCGCGGCGGCAAAGATGGCAAAGGTGCCGGCGGCGAGCAGCCAGCTTGCGAAGCCGCGGCGGCGCCTGCCTCGCGGCGCAAAAGAGCCTGCGCTGCGGCGGGCGGCAGCAGGTGAACGGCGGTCGAAGAAAGGTCGGGGCTTCCGCATCAGGTGATGTAGCGGGAAAGGTCGGTGTGCACGGTCAATCCATCTGCCGGCGTATGAAGGTCGGAATTTCCAGGTCGCTTGGCAGGCGCCGCCCTGCGTTTGGCTGCTGCACGGGCCGCTGGAACGGGTTTGCGTTGTTCGCTTCGCCCCCCTGGGGCGGGCGCCCGGGGCGCGGCTGCGGCTGCGTTGCGGGCGGCTTGGTGAAAGAGGGACGAAGGATCTTGTCCGTGGGGCGGCTATCGCTGTTGATCTTCTCGAACCCGGTCGCAATCACCGTAACCCGCACCTCCTCCTTCATGCCGCTGTCGTGAACCGCACCGAAGATGATTTCGGCTTCTTCGCCGGCAGAATCTTGAATAATCGAGGAGATGGTACTCACCTCGTCTATGGCGAGGTCCATCCCGCCGGTGATGTTGATGAGCACTCCCGCCGCTCCCTGGATGGAGATGTTGTCCAATAATGGAGACGAGATCGCCTCTTGGGCTGCCTCTACAGCACGGTTTTCACCCGTTCCGAAGCCGGTACCCATAAGCGCAGTGCCACGATTCGACATGATCGTCCGCACATCGGCGAAATCGACGTTGACCTCTCCGGTCACGCGGATGAGATCGGAAATGCCTTGCGTAGCATGCAGCAATACTTCATCGGCTTTTTTGAGCGCATCCTTGAACGATGTGCCTTTGCCGACCACCGAAAGGAGGCGTTCGTTGGGCACTACGATCATGGTATCGGCAGAGTGCCGGAGTTCATCAAGCCCCTGCTCCGCCTGCCGCATCCGCTTTCGTCCTTCAAAGAGGAAAGGCTTGGTAACTACCCCGATCGTCAGCGCGCCCATCTCGCGGGCCATCTGCGCGATCAGGGGCGCCGCGCCGGTGCCCGTTCCGCCCCCCATGCCGCAGGTGATGAAGATAAGGTCCGCCCCTTCCAGCGCCTGGCGCACCTCGTCGTGATTCTCCTCGAGGGCCTGCCGGCCGACTTCGGGCCGCGCGCCGGCGCCCAACCCGCGCGTAAGCTTCTTCCCGATCTGGATTTTGAGGCCGCTTTTCGAGCACTTCAGCGCCTGCGCGTCGGTATTCACGGAGATGAACTCGACCCCCTCGAGGTCTTCGTCAATCATCCGGTTGACGGCATTGCCGCCACCGCCGCCGACGCCAATCACCTTCATACGGGCGTTCTGCGCGGCGCTTTCCTCGTACTCGAAAATCATCATTCTGGTCCCTCCTCCACCCGCGTAACGAGTAGTGTGGCCGGGGTAGCTAACAGGCGACGCTCTGGCAGACCTTAAAAGAAGTCCGTGAGCCAATCGCGCATCCATTTTATCACACCGTTTACCGAAGAGCCATTTCCGAAGGCGCTTCCCGTAGTAGAATCAGACAGGGTGCGGCGGGCGCCGTACAGTACCAAGCCGGCGGCGCCAGAAAACTTGGGACTCCGCACCGAATCTGCAAGCCCCCCCAGCCCGCGGCCGGGAAAACCCACGCGGACCGGTGCGGCGAATGTGTGCTCTGCCAGCCCCACCAGGCCGGGGAGAGCAGCACCGCCACCCGTAAGGACGATACCCGCACCTAAGCGGTCACTGGAACCGGAGGCTTCGATCTGATCCGCCACGAGCCCGAGGATCTCATCCACCCTTTGCTCTATGATGTGCGCGAGCAGCTCTCGCGCTACATAACGAGGCTCTCCGGTAGCCGCGTGGCTGATCTCGAAGCTGTCATTGGGGTCGATCCCGGCCGCGCTCGCCGCGCCCCACCTCTCCTTGGTTTGTACTGCCTCCGCATAGGGAATCGACAGTCCTTTCGCGATATCGCTAGAGACGGTGCTCCCACCCCACGGCAGGGTAGCGAGTGCTACGATCTTCCTCTCATGGAAAACGATGATGTCGGTGGTCCCCGCGCCGAGATCCACGAGAGCAACGCCGGCATCCTTGTCGTCATCGGTGAGGGTGGCCAGCGACGCCGCCAGCGGTGCGAAAACCAACTCCTCTACCCGATACCCGGCGCGGTACACCGCCCGGCGGATGTTTTGCGCTGCCGTGCCCGACCCGGTGATCAGGAACACCTCCGCCTCGAGACGCGTGCCCGCCATCCCCGCCGGGTGGCGGATGCCGCCCTGCGCGTCTACCAAGTACTCCTGCGGAATGGCGTGCAGCACCTCGCGGTCTGCCGGGACAGCAATCGCCCGGGCGACCTCGTGCACCCGGTCGATGTCCGCGGCGAAGATTTCACCGCCGCTTACGGCTACGACTCCGGTAGACGCGCGGCCGTGCACATGCTCTCCGGCCAGCCCGGTGTAGAGCCCTTCCACGGACACGCCGGCCATGAGCTCCGCCTCCTGCACCGCCCTGCGGATGGAGGCGGTCGTAGCTTCCAGGTCGGTGACGACTTCCCGCCGCATTCCGGTGCTGCGGGATCTGCCTACGCCGAGCACCCGAACTTCGGGCGGTTTGCCGGGCACATCCGCCAATTCGGCGATAACGGCGGCTATTTTAGTAGAGCCGATATCCAATCCGGCAACCAAACGCGAACTCATTCCGTCGATTCTTCTGGAGTGGGACGAGCAACGATTTGACCGCGAAAGCGCACGTCGACAACGATGCGGCCCGGTTGCCCGCCGGCCGCAGCGGCGTTGCGGCTGAGTTCTGCCAGAACCGCTGAGACCTGTCGCAGGCGCGTTGCGCTGGTGCCATGGAGCAGGAGGAGTTCCGCCCGTGGTTCGAGCAAGTCAAGATACAGTTCGCCGGCGGCGCCGGAGCGGACCTCGGAGGTGCGTGCCACCAGCCCCGGGTCCAGTTCCGCGAGTCTCCCCAGTTCAGCCAGCAGCGTTCTGGCCGCAGGTTGTTCGATGCGCCCCGGCGCCGCCTGAACCACCTCCGATAGCAAAGGCAGGTCCAACGTCCGGCGGGCCGGGCTGACCGGCAAGATTTCGCCGGCGGCCGTCGCGGGGCGCAGAACACCCGCACCTGCCAAAGCGACCGGCTCCTTTTCCGTTACCGCAATGCGCAACGTGCGCAACGGGCGGCGAGAGATCTCGGCCGAAGCTACCACCGGGTTGCGGGCAAGCGATTCCAGCCAAGTGTTCTCGTGCTGCCAGAGGTTCTGCCCGCTCCGCACGCCGGCCGCCTCGACTACCTCGGCGGGGGAGAGCAATGCGTTGCCCGTGACCTCTACGCGGGAGATGGAGAACCATGGAACGAGGCGTAATGCCGCGGGAGCGAGCCACGGCAGCACGAGGAGCACTGCTAACATCGTACCGGCAACCCACCATTGCCGCCGCCGCCGCATCAACCGCGTGCCCCAGTCGTCTCGAGCATCTCGCCTGCCATGCGGTCGAGGTCGCCCGCGCCCAAGGTGAGACACACATCACCGGGGTTTAGCAGCCGGCCTACATCAACGGCCAGGCTGCTCCGGTCCGGAAAGTATTCGACGCGGGCACCGTGAGAAGCCGTGAAGTCTGCAATCAGCTTCCCGGAGATCCCGTCGATGGGCACTTCGCGGGCCGCGTACACATCGGTCACTACAGCCACATCCGCAGCGGCAAGAGCACGCCCGAAGGCGGGTGCGAAGTCACGCGTGCGGGTGTAAAGGTGCGGCTGGAAGACCGCCACGAGCCGCCGGCTGGGGAAGGCGCCCCGCGCAGCGGCTAAAGTTGCTGCAATTTCTGTCGGGTGATGGGCGTAGTCGTCGACGAACTGGATGCCGGCGGCTTCCCCAAGTACTTCGAAGCGCCGCGAGATGCCGCGAAACTCGCCAAGGCCGCGGGCGATGTCGTCCCAGGCGGCACCGAGTTCGAGCGCCGCCGCGACGGCGGCCAACGCATTGCGAACGCTGTGGACGCCGGGCATGGCGAGGGTGGCTTCGCCAATCATCCGGCCCTTCGCCCGCACTGTGAAGCGGCTCACGGTACCTGCATAGGAGACCTTTTCTGCGCGAATCATGTTGCCTGCGTTCAGCCCGTAGGTGACCCGCGGCGTTTTCCGTTCCGCCAACCGCGCCAAGAGCCGGCCCACGCCCGAATCGTCACCGCAACCAATCAGGACACCGGAATCCGGAACTGCTTCACAAAAGGCGGCGAACGCATCTTCGACTCCCTGCACGTCATGGAAGATGTCCAGATGATCCGCTTCCAGAGTAGTAATGACAGCCACGGAGGGGCGCAAGGTGAGAAACGACCGGTCGTATTCGTCCGCCTCGACGACAAACAAGCCGGAGGAACCCGGCCGCAGGTTGCTGTGCCACGCGCTCACGCGCCCGCCAACCAGGCCGGTCGGGTCCAAGCCTGCCGCCGCGAGCACTCCTGTGGTAAGCGTGGTCGTAGTGGTTTTGCCGTGGGTTCCGGCTATGCCGACAACCCGGCCGCGGTTCACCACCGCGCCCAGCGCCTCAGCCCGTTTCAGTACCGGCAAGCCGGCCTGCTGTGCCGCCCGCACCTCCGGGTGGTCCAGCGGAACGGCTGCCGTGACGATCAGGGCTGCGCAGCCCCGAATATGGTCGCGGTCGTGGCCGGAAAGGACTTCTACCCCGAGAACGGACAGCGAGGCGGTTGCGGCATTGAGATGAGCGTCGCAGCCGGTGACGGTGCCGCCGGACCGGACCAGCAGTTCAGCCAACGGAGCCATGCCGGCGCCGCCGATCCCGAGGAAGTGAACGGGGGCGCGGCGGGCGAGTTGCACCAGATCGAGGGTGTTCAATATAGCACGCCCGTCACCCGTGCGGAAGTGGCAGCCGCCTCACCGGTTCAGCAAGGCGAAGAGCGCTGCCGCAATCTGGTCAGCGGCGTCGGGACGGCCTCTGGCGAGTGCCTGCGCAGCAATCTCATGGCGGCGGGCGGGAGCGCTGGCCAATGCACTGATTTCACTCCAAAGCCGCCCTTGCGAGAGTTCCGGTTGCGGAGCAAGCACCGCCGCCCCCGCATCGGCAAGGGCTACGGCGTTGTGGAACTGATGATTGGCAGCGGCCGTCGGCAGCGGCACAAGAATGCCAGGCACTCCCCATGCGCACAACTCCGCAAGCGCCATTGCACCGGCCCGGGACACCGCAAGGTCCGCGGCTGCTAATGCCAGCGGCATCTGTTCGATGTACCCGACAGCGTGCACCCAAGGGGCAGCCTCGAGGTGCAGCAGGCGTTCCGCCACTTCGTCGTAGTGGCTTGGGCCGGTGGCCCAGAGCAACTGCAAACCTTGCGGGGGGGGAGGCAGTCGGCCCTCCGCCACTCCCTCGAGGTCTCGCAGCAGGGCTTGGTTGATGGCCCTTGCGCCCTGGCTTCCGCCCACGACCAGCGCGACCGGCCCCTCGGACAGCCCAAAGTGAGCCAGCGCGTCTTTGCGGGCTATCGAGCGATCCGGCGGCTGAATTGGGTTGCCGAACTCGAACACTTGCGTGCGAGAGCCCGGCTTTAGGTGGTCGCGGGCTTCGGGAAATGCAAGATGAATCTGGCGCGTTCGTCCGGCCACCAGCCGGGTAGTGAGGCCGGGATAGGAATTCTGCTCCTGAACCGCGGTGGGAATCCCGTGCATGATCGCCCAGCCTACGGCGGGGCCGCTCGCGTACCCGCCGCTGCCGACGACGAGGTCCGGCCGGAAAGTGCGAAAGGTCCGGTTCAATCCGAGCATCGACTGAGCCATCGCAGGAATCAGGCGCCAGTTTTCCCAGATGCGGCTTCTGCGGATGGGCTCGAAGGGCAGCAGGATATGCGGCACCTCGCGCTGCGGAAGCACACGCGCCTCTACTCCGCGGCGGGCGCCTGCGAACATCACCTGCGTGGCCGGGTTGCGCCGTTGCATCGCCGCCGCGATTGCCAATGCGGGGTACAGATGACCGCCGGTACCCCCGCCGGCGAACAAAACGCGCGGCACGCGTTCCTCGGTGCTCATGACCTCCCTTCGGCTGGCCCGGCCCTGCTGATACCCATCAAAATGCCTACCGCGATGAAGGAGACTAGCAGGCCGCTCCGGCCGTACGACATGAAGGGCAGAACTACACCCGTGGTAGGCAGCAGCGAGAGCGCTACGCCCATGTGCAACATCGCGGAGACCACGATCAGGTTGGTCATTCCCACCGCTAACAAGGACCCGAACAGGTCCGGCGCCTGAGCCGCGATACGGTAGCCGGCTACGGCGAAGCCCAAGAACAGCGCCACTATGAAGATCACTCCCAGGAACCCCCACTCCTCGCCGATCATTGCAAACAGAAAATCATTGTGCGGTTCTGGCAAAAACCCGAACTTCTGGCGGCTGCCGCCAAACCCCACCCCGGTGATGCCGCCGGAGCCGACGGCGATCAGCGATTGGTGAATCTGGTAGCTGACGCCTCCCGGGTCCGCCATCGGGTCGAGAAAGGCGACGATGCGGCGCGCCCGGTAGCCAGCTCCCTCGATCTGCGCCCATACGACCGGAATGGCCACGAGCGCGAGCAGGATAAAGTGGCCGATTCGCGCGCCGCCCGCAAACAGCACCAATGCGGACAGAAGAGCGAGCAACAAGGCTGCCGAAAAGTTCGGCTGCAGCATCACCAAAAAGACTACCAGTACCCAGATCAACAGAAACGGCAGCAGCCCCTTGCGCAATGAGTGCAGCCTGTCCTGCTTCCGCACGGCGAGCGCGGCGGTCCAGATGATGAGGGCGAGCTTGGCGAATTCGGAAGGCTGAATGGTGACCCCCACCCGTAGCCAGCGGCGGGCACCGTTGATCCTGGGCGCGATCGCTTCGGTCCCCGGCATTACCACGAGCAGCAGAAGCAATATGACCATGCCGAGCAGGGGCCAGGCCCAATGCCGCAACCACCGGTAATCTAGCTTGGCGAACAGAATCAGGAGCACTGCACCCGCTAAAGCACCCCCGAGCTGCCGCACAACGTAGAACGAACTCGGTAGCCCCTCCGCCTGCGCCATGAAGGCACTCGCGCTGTATAGCTCGACCACCCCCGCCGCGAAAGCCAGCAGCGTCAGCAGCAGCAGCGCGTTTCCCTCCCGCGGGAGCGAGCGGGTACCACCGGCGGCGGGGCGAGGGGCACCCGCGCGCGGCCGGTGCAGCCGGGTTGCCGTGATCAACTCTCCGCCATCAAGGCAAGGCGCGCGAACTGCTCGCCGCGTTCTGCGTAGTCACGAAACATATCGAAGCTCGAGCAGGCGGGCGCCAGCAGCACGGCGTCGCCCGGAGAGGCGATTTGCCTCGCCCGCCGGATCACATCTTCGAAACTCGCGGCGAGCGGCTCGACCCGCACATGGCCGGCGAGTTCGCCGGTGATGACTGGCGCAGCTTCACCAAAGGCAAGAACTACCTTCGCATGCTCCCGCAGCTCGCCGATCAGCTCCGAGTAGGGCTCGCCCTTGTGGCGCCCGCCGAGCAGCACCACCGCCGGCCGCGTCATGGCGCGGAGAGCCACCTTGGCGGATGCGACGTTGGTCGCCTTCGAGTCATTGATCCACAACACGCCATCGACCTCTCCTATCGGTTGCAGGCAATGAGCGAGGCCAGCGAATGTGCGCAGGCCTGCCGCAATGCTCTCCGCGCTCGCGCCCGACAACCGGGCAGCGATAGCGGCGGCCAGCGAGTTCGAGATGTTGTGCGGCCCGAACAGGGGCAGAGAGGAAGCGGGCAACAACGGCTCTTCGGCGCCGCGCGCAGTTCGCAGCACCAGAATGCCGTCCCGGAGGAACCCGCCATGCTGCCCGCTTTCCAAGCTCTTCTGAATCTGGAAGTAGAACCGCTGCCCCGCGGCATTCCCCGGCAAGCCAGCCGCCTTCGGGGCGTCGCCGTTTAGAACCCATCGGCTGGCGGGCGTTGCATTCTGGAAAAGCCGCGCCTTGTCCGCATAATACGCGTCGAGGTCCGGGTACGAGTCCAGATGGTCCGGCGCAAGATTCGTCAGAACGCCCGTGCCGGGGGCAAAATCATAACAGCGGCCCAGTTGGAACGAGCTGGTCTCGACTACGGTTACCTCCGGCACCGGCTCGCGGAGCAGCAGTTCGGAGAAGGCGATGCCGACATTGCCGCCCGCTTCGGCTCCCACCCCCGCGCTCCGCAGCAGATGGGCCGTCAGCTCAGTCACCGTGGATTTGCCGTTGGTCCCCGTTATGGCGATGACCTGGCCATGGTAGTTGCGCCACGCAAACTCGATTTCGGAGATGACCGGGACCGCGGACAGACGCGAGTCGTTGAAGACCGGAGCCGCGGGGGGAATCCCCGGGCTCGCGACGATGGTTGCGCAGCGGGCCAACTGCCCGATGTCGTGCCCGCCCGTTTCCGCGCTCCCGCCCAACCGGCGCACCTCTGCTGCTGCCTCCCGGGTGGCCGCATTGTCGGCCGCATCACTCGCGTAGACCTTTCGCCCGGTCGCGAGCGCCAGGCGCGCGGCAGCCAGCCCGCTCCGCGCTAGGCCCAAGACCCCAAGGGTTCCGGGGCGGCTGCCCGTCATCGGATCTTGAGCGTCGCGAAAGCGATCAGGGCGAACATCACCCCCAAGATCCAAAAGCGGACAACGACCTTGGTTTCGTCCCACCCGATTTGCTCGAAGTGGTGATGCAGGGGGGCCATCCGGAAAATGCGGCGCCCGCGGCCCGTTTGGCGGCGTGTCCACTTGAAGTACGCCGACTGCAGAATCACCGAAATCGCCTCGAGAACGAAGACGCCTCCGACAATCGCCAAGAGGAATTCGGCCTTGAGCAGGATGGCGACCGCGCCTAGTACTCCGCCAATGGCAAGGGAGCCGGTATCCCCCATGAAAACTTCCGCGGGGGGTGCGTTGAACCAAAGAAAGCCGAGACATCCCCCGGCAAGTGCAACGCAGAAGATGGCGAGTTCACCCGCGCCCGCCAGATAGAACAGGTTCAGGTAGTCCGAGGTATCGACCCGCCCCTCGACGTACGCAAACACTCCAAAGGTGACGGCGGCAATGGCGGCGAGACCGGCGGCGAGGCCGTCCAAACCGTCGGACAGATTGACAGCGTTCGAGCTGCCGGTGAGCACCACGACAACGAAAAGAATATACAGCCACGGGTTGAACGCAGCGTGCCAGGTCTTGAAAAAGGGGATCTGCGTCCAGGTCGAGGGTACATCGCTGAACGGAAACAGGACCAGCGCCGCGCCCAACAGCAGCCCGAGCGACACTTGCCCGATAATTTTGTACCGGCCGATCAACCCCTCCGTCTTCTGGCGGACAACTTTGAGATAGTCGTCCATGAAGCCGAGCGCCCCGAGCCAGAGAAGCACAACCAATGCGGTGATCACGTACGGGTTGGTAAGCTGCGCCCAGAGAAGCGTAGGGATCACCGTGGCAAGTACGATCAACACCCCGCCCATGGTAGGCGTACCAGATTTCCCGAGGTGCGTCTCCGGCCCTTCTGTCCGCACAACTTGGCCGACCTTCAGAATTCGCAACCGCCGTATGATGGCCGGCCCGAAATAGAAGGCGACCAGGAATGCAGTGACTACCGCTCCCGCTCCCCGGAAGGTTTGGAAACGGAAGAGGTTGAACATGATGTGGTTATCCGCGAGCGGAACCAGCAGGTGGTAGAGCACGTGTTTTTGAAGATAGGGGCGGAAGGCGCGGAGGGCGCGAGACGGGACAAACGGAACCCGCGGGCACCGGGCCGCTCAACTCCCGAATTGGTTCTCGATAAGGGGGATCAGCCTTTCGAGGGCTTCGCCACGCGACGCTTTGAGAAGGATAGTGTCATCGCCGCGCAACTGCGGGGCGAGCCGTTCCCAAGCCGCGAGGGGGTCGGATTCCGAAATGATCCGGCCGCTGGATTCGTCCGGAAAGAACGGGACGAAGCTGCCCGTGGCGACAATGCGGTCAATGCCATTGCCTAAGCGGCCGCGCACATCAGCAGCGGCTTCGCGGTGCAGACTCTCGCTCTCGGTCCCGAGTTCGCGCATGGTTCCCACTACGAGGATCTTGTCGCCGCCGGCAGGAAGCGACG
>JBBSMO010000039.1:0-10719 GCA_038233155.1 Longimicrobiales bacterium | reverse complement strand
TGGGCGAACACGGCGCGGAGATCACAGCGTGCGGCTGGGAGCAGGAGTAGACGGCAGACGGCAGACGGCAGACGAGGGAGTAGAGCGTGTTGAAAGGTTGCCGGGTCTTCCTTCGTAGGCGCCTGGGTGGTCACCCTGCCGGAGGCCACCGGCTTTCAGCTCGTCTGGAGCTTCGCCGATGTGATGAACGGCCTGATGGCCTTCCCCAACCTGGTAGGTCTGCTGCTGCTCTCGGGCGTCGTGGCGCGCGAAACTCGCGACTACTTCGCCCGGCGGGACCGGGCAGAAGCGGGAGAATAACGCATTTCCGGGGCGAACGTCCAAATCTTCATCGATCAGGATGCGCATGCTCCGCCCTAGCGAGGTTCTCGACTGCTGGGGGAGACAGATCGAGAAATGCGTCCACCTGCCACTGCTCTACGCTGGGGTAGCCTTCCAAAAAATACACAACGGAACGGCCCCGCTTCAGGTGGTTGACGAACGTTGCAACGGGTACCCGTGTGCCGGCGAAGACGAGGTCTCCACTGTGCACCTGTGGATCTCGATCGACGACCATCTGTGCCACCAAGCTGTCCCTTGTCGATTCCATCATCGGTTCTTCCTCGCTTGTCGTCTACTGTCTTCCTTGGGATGGTCTCGCTGCACGATGCGCCCGCTTCTCCCTCACCGGACTACGGGAGGGAGAAGAAACGCACCGCCGCTGCTCCCGGATCACCCGACCCCAGGCAGATGAACCGCTTCTTGGTACTTCTTGGGCCCTGCGGCGAAGGCGCCTTCGACAATGACCGTCCGCCCGTTCGGGTCCACCTTGCCAGAGGGGTGATTGTATTGCCCGGTGAAGCGGAAGGTGCCTTCAACCCGCTCCGGAGTGGCCTTGGCAATATTCAACTCACCGGCAACCGCGGAAAACCCATCGACCGCGTAGCCATTATCGTAGTAGCGGGCCAGCCCGCCCGCGTAAGTTGGCCATTCAGCTCTCGAGTGCTCCGGAAGTACGAGTTCGTAGCGCCCCGGTACGGGAAATTCGTCGGTGTGACGCCATACAAGTAGCGAGTGGCGGTTCCCGTGTTCGACCCCATCCTTGTTCGACAAGATAACGAAGGACCGGGGAACGCCGTGAACTGGATTGCCGCTCCAGTAGAATTCCCCCGTTCCATCAAACCGCATCACGGAATCTGAGCCTGTCGGGTCCGAGATCGTGGCCGTGAGCCAATAGTCCGGATCGGGGTCCGCGGGCGCTTCCGCACAACTCACGACAAGAGGAATGACCGCAATACCCGCAAGCAGGTACCACCATAGGTTCCTCATTTTTCAACTCCTTTTCTAAGGCGGTTGGCGAGGGGAATGCGCGGGATGCGATCCCCTCGATTCCTTCAACGCGCAGCCGACGGGTATTGTGACAGCCGTCGGACCAGCAGCCGATCAGCGTAGCGAAATACCGCCATCAATCCCCTCCACGGTTCAGCCGTACGCCCGGCGCGCGGGGTCGCCGGGCTGGTAGGGGAGCTGGTTCATCAGGTAGCGCACCACCTCATCGAGGCGTGAGGTGCGGAGCTGGTTGGTGCGGGCGGTGACAATGGTGTGCAGGCCGTGGCGGTGCGCATCCAGCGTGACAGTGCCCTCTCCGCCGACATAAGTCACGGAGTGCCTGCCGT
Organism: Longimicrobiales bacterium; assembly: GCA_038233155.1. GTDB lineage: Bacteria > Gemmatimonadota > Gemmatimonadetes > Longimicrobiales > Longimicrobiaceae > JBBSMO01. The sequence continues at coordinate 9,064 of JBBSMO010000039.1, read as the reverse complement.
CGCGGGTACGCTCCATCTCGACCTGCGAGGTGAGGATCTCGTGCGCCTTGGCGAACACCTCGCGGAGGGGGGTCGCGGTACTTCTCTCGTAGTCTGACATTGAGGATGGTTGGGTTGCCTCAGGGATTCATCTCGCGCGCCCGGCTGAGCGCCTCATCGAGCCGCCCGGCACCGGGCAAACCGGCCAGCCACGTGGCGCTTTCTCCCGTACCTACGACCAGCGTCGGAGTTTCGGTGATGCCGAGGCGCCGCGCCGCTGCGGCTTCCGCAGCGACGGCATCGGCGAAGAGGTCGATATCTAGCGCGATCTTGATCTCGGTTGCAGATAGCCCGGCGGCTTCGCCGAGTGCGACCAAGGTGTCGATCCGCCCGATGTCCCGCCCCTCGGCCCAGTAGGCCGAGTAGATCGCCTGCCGCAGCCGCGGCTCCGCTCCCTTCGCCCGCGCGAAGTGTGCCGCCTCGTGCGCTTTTCTCGTGCGGGGCAAAAAATTCCGGCTGCGAACCTTCAAGCCTAGCGGCTCAGCAAAGGGCTCGATCGCGCCCTCCCATGCCCCAGGCACATCCGGCGACGGCAGCGGCACCGGCGCGGGGGACAACTCGTACGCTTGGTAGCGGACGGCGACCTCACCCCGCTCTTCCCGCTGCCGGAGCGCCGCTTCCGCCACGTACGAGAAGGGGCACGAAAAGTCCGCGAAGATGGCAACGGGCACCGGGTATGTCAACGTGTCGTGCGTGCTACGGGTACAGCCGCTCCGTGCTCCACCCGCCGGTATCGTTTCGCGTATACACTTCGCGCTCGTGGAGGCGGTTGGGCTTGCCCGTCCAGAATTCTATGCGCGCGGGGGCCACGCGAAAACCCGACCAAAAGTCCGGGCGTGGCACCGGCGTACCTTGGAAGCGCGCCGTGCAGGCTCGCAGCCGCTCCTCGAGCTCGGCGCGGGAATCGAGAGGCTGGCTCTGCCGCGAGGCCCAGGCGCCGAGCTGGCTGCCGCGCGAGCGGCTGGCGAAGTAGTCGTCCGCTTCCTGCTTGCTGACGGGCTGAGCGGCGCCTTCTACGCGCACCTGCGCTTCCAGCGGCTGCCAGTGAAAGCAGAGCGCAACCTGCGGGTTGGCGCGCAGCTCCGCGGCTTTGCGGCTTCCCAGATTGGTATAAAAAACGAGGCCCTGCTCATCTACATCTTTGAGCAGGACCATGCGAACCGAGGGTTGGCCAGCCGCATTGACCGTAGCGAGCGCCATGGCGGTTGGTTCCGGCAGAGTTGTCGCGCGGGCCAGCTCGAGCAGCGAGCGGAAGCGCGCAATAGGGTCGTGCCAGGGGGCCTCTTCCATTCAGGCGGGCGAGGGTGGCGGTGCGGCGGCAGTGGTGAACCGGTGATGGGTTTCGGCGAGTTCGTCCAGGCACTGTTCGAACACAGCTACGACGGCTGGGTCGAACTGGGCGCCCGAGCAGGTGCGGATCTCGTCCACCACCTTTTCCCAGGCCAGGCCTCGCCGGTACGCGCGGCTCGAGCTCATGGCGTCTATGGTATCCGCTACCGCCAGCACCCGGGCGGCGAACGGAATCTGCTCCGCCGCCAAGCCGTCCGGGTAGCCGCGCCCGTCCCACCGTTCATGGTGCGAGCGCACTACGCCGAGCACGAGCGGGTCGTCGATCAGCCACTGCAGGATGCCGACCCCGTCTGCAGGGTGCTTCGTCACCAGGCCGAACTCATCGTTGGTCAGCCGCCCCGGTTTGTTGAGGACGCTGTCGGGAACCCCGATCTTCCCGACATCGTGCAGTTTGCCCGCCAGCTCAAAGCTCTCAAGGTCTATTCCGCCGCTCACCCGCGCGATGATGAGCGCGTACACCGTCACACGCTCCGCATGACCGGCGGTGTACTCGTCCTTCGCTTCCACCGCGGCCGCGAGGGAAAGGGCACCGTTGACGATCAATCTCTGGCTCTCCTCTTCGCGCTGCTGCAGGCGGCTCTTCAGCGAGGCGTGCTCCTGCTCGGCGTTGCGCAGGTCCGAATGGCGGCGGAGCGAATCGGTGATCTTTGAGCGGAGCTCATCCAGCTCGAAGGGTTTGACGATGAGCTGGTCGATGCCTTTCTCGACGGCCGTTACTGCCGCGGTGATGTCCGCATGCGCACTCATCAGCATCATCCGGGTGGCGGGCGTTCGCTTACGCACCTCGGAGAGCAGATCGAGCCCCGAGGGGCCGGGCAGCCGGAGATCCGTCAGGACGAGATCAAAACTGCTGTGTTCCAGTACCTGCAGCGCGGCGGGAACCGAGCTCGCCGTCTCCACTTCGTGACCCAGACGGGAAAGGTAGCGTTCCAGCAACCGGCAGATGTTGATTTCGTCATCGACCACCAAGATGCGGCCGCGGACGCCACCGGAAGTCACGGTTGCGCCCAGGCTGATCGATGGAGCGTTCCGTTCTGGCATGACTGATTGCATAAACTCGATGATAGGATCTCAGGCAGAATTCGTGCGATATTCCTTGAAGAGTTCGGCTGCGGCGGAAATGTCGACATTGCCGCCGCTGATGATGACGCCTACGCGCCCGCCCGCGTCGCCGGCAAGCACCCCGGCGGGTGCGACAGCGCCCGAGGGCTCGGCGACCAGCTTCATCCGCGTCCACAGAAAATACATTGCTTCTACTATCTCGTGCTCCTCGACGGTCTGCATCTGGTCCACCCGCTCCATCACAATGGGAAAGGTGACTTCGCCGAGTGAGGGCGTTCTCAGGCCATCGGCCACCGTGCGGGGGTTCCGTACCCGCTGCAAGGTGCCGCTGCGGAACGAGCGCGCGGCATCATCCGCGGCGCTGGGCTCGACGCCAATCACACGGCACTCGGGCGCGACAAGTGCCGCCGCCAAAGCGCAACCGCTCAGCAGGCCGCCGCCGCCGCAGGGGACATACAGCGCGTCGAGAGGACCGGCCTGCTCGAACAGTTCGAGCGCCGCGGTGCCCTGCCCGGCGGCCACATCCCGGTGGTCGTAGGGCGGGATCAAGGTCATCTGCCGTTCCGTCTGCAAGCGGGCCGTGATCTCTTCGCGGGCCTCCGAAGCGGGATCGTACAGAACGACCTCGGCACCATATCCGCGCGTCGCGGCGAGCTTGGCGGCGGGGGCATCCCGCGGCATGACGATCAGCGTCGGGATCTTCAGCAACCGCCCTACCAGCGCGACGGCCTGCGCGTGATTGCCGGAGGAAAAGGTCAGAACTCCTCTGGCCCGTTCAAGGTCGCCAAGGCGGCTGATGGCGTTGAACGCCCCGCGGAACTTGAAGGCACCGCCCCGCTGAAAGTTCTCGCACTTGAGAAACACCTGCGCCCCGCATCGCTCATCGAGGGTGCGCGAGGTGAGCACCGGCGTGCGGTGGGCGACGCCATCGAGCCGCTCTGCCGCAGCTCGCACATCACCGGGTGACGGCAGTTTTCCCGGGGCAGCGAGACCTGTCAATTCAGCACCTGGCGGAAGTGCGGCAAGGCAGGAATGGCAGGCGCGACACTGTCAGTACCGCCACCCCTGAATATCGGCAGCAGACGGGCACGGCTGAACCGCGCGGCCACGGGCGGAAAGCCGAGCATCTCAAGCAGGCACGGAAGCATCGGCCTCCGCCGCATCGTTCACCCTGCGGTGGGCCGAACGCGCCCGGCCGGAAGGGACCAGGTCTTCTACACCGCGCGTAGAGCGGAGTTGCTGCACGACGGCCGGGTCCGAGATCAGCCTCGCCACCGCGGCGAGATCGCGAAGATGCTGCTGCGGATCTGCCGCGGGGCTGAGCAGAACGAAGATAAGATGCGCGGGCTGGTCTGCCATTGGAAACAGAATTCCCTCATCGCTGATCCCGAGGAATAGCATGGATTCGGTGATGCCATTCACCCGGGCATGCGGGACCACGACGCCCGGCAGCATCTCGGCGGTGAATTCGCGCTCGCGGCGAATCAACACCTCCGCAACCCTTTCCAGATTGGCACCATCGGGTTCGAAAGCGCAAGCTAGGATCTCGCGCATTGCACCCGCGAAGGTGGTGGATTCGAGGCCGAAGACGACGCGCCCGGGGGCAAGAGCGGCGGGAAGAACCGCATCCAACCCGCCCGGAGCCGCAGCCGGCGCGGCTTCCGGCGGGTACATCATGATAAAGCTTTCCGGGACCAGGCGAGCCAGTTGCGCAGGCAGGCGATCGAGCTCGCGATGCCACGAAATGGTGCCGCGCCGGGCGCTCAGCACCACGACCAGGTCACTCGGGCGCAGGCGTTCCTCGAGCCCGCTGATCAGCGACCCCCACCCCGCGATTTGCGACACCTGCACGGGCGCGGCCGGCTTGACGTTCTCGAGACGCTCGAGGTACCGGTCCGGATCTACACCCACTGTCAGCCCGAGGACGGGCGCGCCGATCTGGTTCGCGATCAGCTTGATGGTTCGCACGGCGCCATAGAAACCCGGGCTGCGAAACGAAGCCGGCGGGATCACGACCACCAGGCGTTCGGTGACGTTCAGCGGGTGCCCCAACTTGGCGACCAGCACCAACTGCTTGGTCTGTTCGAGCACCTGGTCCAGCACCGTGCCGAACATGGAATGGCCATGGTCGACGCGGCCGTCCCAGCCGATGATCACCATCGAGCTGCGGGTCTCCGCCACGCCGCGGGTGATGCCGTGCGCGATGTTGCGGTCTACGCGGGTCAGCGGAATGGCGGGGACCTCGGCCCCCGCCGCGTAGATCACGGCGTGGCTGAGCATCCGCTCCGCTTCAGCCACTTGTGCTTCCGAGCTGTGCAACCGGTCTGGAACGACCATCAACGGGAGGATCGGCTCGTCCGAGCTCTGCTCCCGCGCGTAGAAGGCGAGATCCAGCAACGCCTCCGCTGTGGCCGGGTTCGAGATGGGGATGAGCACTCTCTGAGGTGCCTTCGCTGGTTCGTACGGGCGGTCCTCTTCACGCATGGCTACCCGGCGGCCGAATTTCTCTACGGCCCAAGGCCCGATGAGGGAGGTAACCAATATCATCAGGACCACGCCGTTCACTTCCGCCTGGTCGAAAATGCCGACTTCGAAACCGACCAGAACGATGGCGAGAGTTCCCGAGGCATGCGGCACCGAGAGGCCGAATACCACCCAGCCTTCGTCCGGCGAATACCCGTAGAGCTTTTCTGTGATCTTGGCAGCGAGCCACTTCGAAAAGGTAACTGTAAGGGCGAGGGCTGTAGCGAATACCCACGCATCGATCGTGGTCAGCGCCTGTACATTGACCAACATCCCAACCGACAACAGGAAAAAGGGGATGAACAGCGCGTTGCCGACGAAATTGATCCGGTTCATCAGCGGGCCGTGCTCGGGAATGAGCCGGTTGAGGGCCAGGCCGGCGAGCAACGCCCCGATGATGGGCTCGACGTGACCGGCGTGCGCTCCGTACGCGACGCCGAAGAGAACCGCCATGACAAAGATGAACTCGGTCGTCCCTTCGCCGCTGACTTTGCGAAAGAACCAGCGCCCGAGCCGGGGCACGCCGAGCAGAACCGCCGCCACATAGAGGAAGAACGAAACCACTAGGGTGAGCCAGAACCCGAGCCCCAGCGCTCCCCCCGCGGCGCTCACCACTACCGCAAGGACCAGCAGGGCCAGAATCTCCGTGAGAATCGTCCCACCCAAGGCGGTGACCACCGCGGGGTTCTTGACGATGCCCAAGCGGCGGGCGATGGGGTAGGGCAGCACCGTATGAGATGCGAACACTGCCCCCAGCAGAATGGCGGAAATCAGCTGGTAGCCGAAGGCCAATGCCAGCGCAGTACCCGCGATCTGCGGGATCAGAAATGAGATGATGCCGAAACCGATGCTGCGGTCCCGGTTCTGCGAAAACCCGTGCAGATCTAGCTCGAGTCCCACCATGAACATCAGGTAGAGCAACCCTACTGTGCCGAGCAGCACGATGGTGGTGTCGCGCGCGAGCACTCCCAGCACATTAGGACCGACCACCGCCCCGGCTATGATCAGCCCGACGATTCCCGGAACTTTGAAGCGCTCGAAAAGCAACGGCACGAGCAGAAAGATGCCCATGGCGAGCGCGACGATCAGAACGGGATCGGTAACCGGCAACTGCATGGGGAGAAACAACCCGGCTGGAAGGGGTTAGCGGCGGGCGCCGCGTGGAACGAGAACCCTCAATCTACCCGCCGGCAGCCGCCGTGACAACTCCCCGGCTAGGCAGGGCGCACCGCGCCGCACTAACTGCGCGGTGCACCCGCAGTCAGACCCGGCGCCGCCCGCCTTTGAAGCGCCGGACCAGCCAAATCACCCCTAAGATGAGTGCTCCAACGAGAAGGAGGTTCAGCAACAGACCGGCAAAGAAGCCGAGCAGCTTGGCGGCCACCCAGATGGCGACGAGCGCGGCGGCAATCCAGAGAAAATTCTTCATGTGCAAGCGAAAATCTATCCTTTGAAGCGGGAAATGCTCAGGTCAGGAGGTTGCCAAGGAAACCTACCGCGGCGACCGCCATCATGAGAAACACCATCACGAGCCAGCCGAGCAGAGCTGTTGCAATCGCCTTGCCGGTGCTGAAGTCCAGCGCCTGGCGAATGGCGATGACGCCGGCGACCAAGATCCAGATGCCGACCACGAAGCGGAGCAGCACTCCCAGAACGGGCACAAAACCGAGGATGTAGAGCACACCCGGCGACTGTGCGAAGCCCAGGGTGCGCAGCAGCTCGCCCCAAGTTGCGGTCCCGCCGAAAACCTTGTCGCCAATCAGATACGTGATTCCCGCCCAAGCTAGCCAGCCGAGGAATGCGGCGATCAAGCTGCCAATCGCGGCGCCTATGCCGCCACCCGCAGCCCCGATCGCCGACGCGATGGCAACGATTCCCACTACAATGGCAGCCTGACTGGTAGCGCCGGTATCGGCTTCGACTTCTTCGTACACTGCCGTGTCGAGCGTTGCCGCGCCCATCATTCGCTGCGTCATACTGCGGTGCTGGAGCGTTTCCATGCGAAGTCTCTTGTCGGAAGAAAGGTGCGTGTGCGGAGAAGGGTACAAAGCGAAAGGCCGCAGCACCAGAGTATGAAATCCCCGGCTTCGGGGAAAGGGTGCTTGCGAGGATGGTGGTGCCCCGGCAGTGAAACGGCACGGCACCTGCCGTGCGCAGGGCATGATACGAACGGTTCGGTTTCCGTAGCATGCGAGCGATGCCAGCCCAGAACACCCGGCACCCGCCCGGGCGGGTGCATACCCGCTCGAAATGGGAGGCGTACGCGAAGCTTTACCCGGCCGGCGCCCGCACCGTCCAGGGAGATCTGCGCGTTCTGCGGGGGCTGGCCAGCCCGCAGCTAGGGAACCGGCGCGACATCTTGGTTTGGCTGCCGCCCGGTTACCGGCGGGGACGGCGGCGCTACCCAGTGATCTACATGCACGACGGTCAGAACCTGTTCGACGCGGCGACGGCGTTCGCAGGGAAATGGGGAGTGGATGAGGTGCTCGAGCGCGCGGCACCCGCAGGTCTGGAAGCGATTGTAGTAGGAGTCCCGAATGCTGGCGAGGACCGCCTCGATGAGTACAGCCCCTTCAGGGACCAGCAGGGGCGCGGCGGCCGCGGGGAAGCGTACACCCTCTTCCGAGCGGATACGCTTAAGCCTCTGATCGACCGCGACTTCCGCACGATCCCCGACCGCGAGGCAACCGCCGTGACCGGTTCCTCCATGGGCGGCCTCATCAGCCTGTACTCTTTCTTTCGCCGCAGTGATCTATTTGGAATGGCCGGCGTGATGAGCCCTGCCCTGTGGTTCGCCGGCCGCGGCATCTTCAACTATGTACGCGCGGCGCCTTATGTCCCGGGGCGGATCTACTTGGACGCCGGTACCCGCGAAGGAGCCGACACATTGGCGGATGTTCGCAAAATGAGCGACCTCCTTTCCCGGAAAGGCTACGCGAGCGGCAGAGACTTGCTGCTCGTAGTCGAGCTCGGGGGGCGGCACACCGAAGCCGCCTGGGGAAGGCGGCTTCTGCGCGAGCTGGAGTTTCTGCTCGGGCCGGAGTGAATCGCTCCGGCGCGTGGGTCGCCGGCTGCTGCTTTCGCCGCACGCGTTGTCATCCTGAGCGCAGCCGCTTGTCATCCTGAGCGCAGCGAAGGATCTCCCGGCCGTATCGCCGGAGATTCTTCGGTCGCAAGCTCCCTCAGAATGACACAAAGGGGCCAGGCTACTGCAGAATGAAAACCCCCGGAATGGCACGCGACGCGCGACCCGCGACCCGCGGCTTCAGTAAATGAACACCTCAGTACCTACCGGTACGTTGTCGTACATCCAGAGCACGTCGTTCTTCAGCATGCGGATGCAGCCGTGGCTTGCGGCGGTCCCGATCGAAGCTTCGTTCTCCGTTCCGTGGAAGTAATAGCCGTCGTACATCTCGAGCTTGGCGGCCCCTAACGTTCCCTTGTGGCGCCGCTGCGGGCTGCCCCAAGGCGGGATGTAGATCTTGCCATCTGCAATGGGTTCGTCACCTTCCGGGAAGCCCATCTTGGTGAGAGCATCACGGGGCGCGTTGCTCATGTCCACTACCTGCAGTCCCTGCTTGCGGGCGATTTCCTGATAATGCCAGCTCGGCGGCACCCAGACTGGGTCGGTCTCTTTGTGGGTGATCTTCATGGTGCCGCGCGGGGTTTGGAAGCGCTTCGTCTTTCCGCCCAGCACCATGGTCTTCCCGGAGCCCACTGCCACGGGCGCGGTGAACAGCGTATCCTGCCCCTTCAGGTACCAGACGCGTTTTTCTTCTACCGAGACCACCAGGTAGGCCTTGTTGGCCGGCACCAGCGCCTCGCTCTCGCGTTCGAGCCGTTCCACGCGTTCGGCAAGTTGGGCGGTGCTGTCGGTCTCTTGCTCCGCCAAAAAGCGTAGCGAGCGGGTGTCGTGGGTATATGCGATCTCTGCCACATCGCGCTTGAAGCGCTCGTTTACCGCCCATGCCGCGGTAGCAACGAACAGCACCAGCATCGCCGCGACGGCCACGATCATCCCCAGAGTCGCCGCGCGGTAGTCGAACAAAATGCGGCGGAGGCGTCCCGGCGGAGTATAGTCACGCCGCTC
>JBBSMO010000038.1:0-10827 GCA_038233155.1 Longimicrobiales bacterium | reverse complement strand
GACTCGAACCTATGACCTACGGCTTAGAAGGCCGTTGCTCTATCCAGCTGAGCTACTGGCGCGTCCATCACCGGCCCCTCTGACCTGAAAGAAAAGGGTAAGCAAGGTAACCGGTGCGCCGGGCCCGGTCAAGCCGTCGGCCGCCGTGCTGGCCCCCGGCCAACGGACATGCCAGCGACCCTTCTCCTGGCGACAAAAAGGAACCCGCACCGGCGGTGCAGGTCCCCAATCGGGACGGCCGGATTCGAACCGGCGACCCCTCGCTCCCAAAGCGAGTGCTCTACCGGGCTGAGCCACGTCCCGAGCCGGAAGAGTTTACCGGTGCGGGAGCGGCTTGTCAACTGCCTCCGCGATGGCGGGGAGCAACGCGAGCAGGGCACGGGCACGGTGACTGTCGCTATTCTTTGCGGCGGTTGGCAGTTCCGCAACCGTCTGGCCGCGGACCGGGATGAGGATCAAGGGGTCGTAGCCGAACCCGCCGGTGCCACGCGGTTCCGTCAGTACCCGGCCGGGCCAGCGGCCCACCGCAACGCTCTCTGCCCCGGCCCCCGAGATGGCAGCGGCGCAAACGTACTCTGCTCCGCGAGACTCCGCGCGGATGCCAGCGAGATCGTCGAGTAGCAGATCGTTGTTTGCCCGGTCCAGCTTGGGACCGGAAAGATGGGACTTGCCGCTGTAGCGTTTCGAGCGGACCCCGGGCCGCCCGCCCAGAGCCTCTACGCAGAGGCCGGAATCGTCCGCGAGCGTGAGCATTCCGGTGCGCCCCGAAAAGTAGCGGGCTTTGGCGAGCGCATTCTCTTGGAACGTCTCTGCCCGTTCGATCCTTTCCTCTTCGGGAAGCTCGGCGACGCCGAGTTCGCCCAGACTCACCAGATGCATCGCTAGCCGCGCAGAGAGAATTTGCTGAATCTCCCGCAGCTTGTGGGCGCTGCGGGTAGCGACGAGCAGTTGCGTCACCCGGCCGCCTCGCGCTGCTGCCGGACAAGCCGCTCGATCGCACCCGCGGCAAGCGAGACCATTTCACCGAGCCGGGCCGGGGTGAAGCCGCTGCGTTCGCCGGTGCCCTGCACCTCGATGAGATCTCCTTGCCCCGTGCCGACCACGTTCAGGTCCACATCCGCGCGCGAATCTTCCGAGTAGCACAGGTCCAGATGCAGAGATCCACCCACAATTCCGGCGCTGACCGCCGCGACATGCGTTCGGAAGGGCGATGTTGCCAGAGATGCGCGTTCCGCCAACCACCGCGATGCCGAACCGAGCGCCACCGATGCGCCGGTGATGGCCGCAGTCCTGGTGCCGCCGTCCGCCTGCAGAACATCACAGTCAATACGGATGGTCCACTCTCCCATCGCCTCGAGGTCGATGCAGCCGCGCAAGCTCCGGCCGATCAGACGCTGGATTTCCTGCGTACGGCCGCCAAGTTGCCCGCGTTCTCGCCGTGTGCGCTCGTGCGTCGCGCGCGGGAGCATTGCGTACTCGGCGGTCACCCACCCGGCCCCGCTGCCCCGCCGCCACGGCGGCACGCCCTCCTCGACGGAGGCGGCGCAAAGGACCCGTGTATCGCCAAAGGAGACCAGGCAGGAGCCTTCCGCATATGGCGCGGCCCCGAGTTCGAGGGTGACGGGGCGCATCTCGTTCCAACGGCGGCCGTCGGCGCGCGTAGTTTCGCTCATTGGTGATCTTCTCCTGTGATCCGGGCAAGGGTGCGGGTAGTCGAGCGGCCGGGCACGAGGCCGATCACAACGACGCGTCCGCCAGCATCTTCCACGACATCGGCCCCGACGATCTCTGCACGGGTGTAGTCGCCCCCTTTGACGAGCACATCGGGGACCAGTTCGCTGATCAGCTCGAGCGGCGTGTCGTTCCCGAAAATGGTGACGGCGCTGACCGACGCGAGACCGGCAAGGACAATCGCCCGGTCCTGCTGCGGAACGACGGGCCGCCCCGCACCCTTGAGGCGCGTCACGGACTGATCGGAGTTCAGCCCGACCACGAGGTGGTCGCCGAGAGCTCGGGCCTCGTGCAGATATTCGACATGACCGCGGTGCAGAATGTCGAAACAGCCGTTGGTGAACACGACGCGCCCAGCCTCCGGAGCACCGAAGCGGTGAACCAAGCTTCGGCGGCTCATCACCTTGGCCGCTAATGAAAAGTGCGGGTTGCTCATGGCGCCGCGGGGGCGGGAACATCCGCGGGCGATAGATGGCGGACACCAGCTAGGATTTCGGCGGCCCCGGCGCGGATCAACCGTTCGGCCAGCCCGGCTCCCAAGCTGGCGGCTTCGGCGGCGGCGCCGGTTATCTGCTGCCGGAGCACCCGCTCTCCGTTGGCGGAGGCGACGAGACCACTCAGGCGAAGCTGTTGGCCCTCGACCGTCGCTAGGGCGCCGATCGGCACCTGGCACCCGCCTTCGAGGCTGCGGAGAAAAGCCCGCTCCGCGGCAGCCGCCGCCGCGGTGGCCGGGTGCTGTATGGACGCGAGATGATCTAGTAGCGCGGAATTCTCCTGCGTGCAAACCACCGCCAGCGCGCCTTGCCCCACGGCCGGCAGCCAATGATCGAGCGGAAGATAGGCAGTAATCCGGTCTCTCCAACCGAGGCGCAGCACGCCTGCCGCCGCGAGAATGATGGCGTCGTAGCCGCCGGCATCGAGCTTGGCGAGCCGGGTATTCAGATTACCCCGCAGGTCCCGAACCTCGAGATCCGGCCGCAGGGCCCCGAGCTGCGCCCGGCGCCGCAGCGAACTCGTCCCTATGATGGCGCCGCGGCGCAGAGTATCCAGGCCGGCCGCAACTCCGGGCCGGCAAAGCAGCACGTCGCGAGGGTCTTCCCGCTGCAATACGGCGCCAATCACCAGCCCCTCCGGCAGCACCGTCGGCACATCCTTGAGGGAATGAACCGCGAGGTCCGCGCGCCCGTCGAGCAGCGCCTCGTCCAGCTCCTTGGTAAACAAGCCGCGGCCCCCGATCCGCGCGAGGGGGACATCCTGAATTTTGTCACCCGTAGTGCGAATTACCACGACCTCCGCGGCATCGGCGTCGCCTGCGGATGAGAGCAGCCCGGCAACATGCCGTGCCTGCCAGAGGGCGAGTTCGCTGCCGCGGCTCGCGATCCGCACCCTCTCCATCACCCGCTCACCACTGCGACTGCGCCCCGTCAATGATCTTTCGGGAGAGATCTTCGATGGCGAGTGTCCTGCCCGCGGTGAAATCTTCGCGGTCGGGCTGGTAGGTGCCCAGCCCAGAGAGCGAGGTGGCTTCCCAGATGGAGCGCTCCTCCGTGCGGTCGTAGATCTCAGCGGCGATGGTAATGCGGACTTCGCGCTGCACGACTTCCGCCCGATTCTGACCCTGCACCGGCCGCACGTTCGGTTCGGTTTGGAGGACCGAGACGATGCGGCCGCGGATGACCGCGTCCGCCACGCTTTCATCTACCAATCGAACGCCCAGCTTGCGCGGAAGCTCCGCCTGCAGCTGGAGCTGCAGTTCGGTGCCGATCAACGCTTCAGGCGTCTCGTTTTCGAACGGCACCACGGCAATCGTCCGGATGTGGCGCGGCAGCCCGCCACCGGTAAACGAATAGAGGCAGCCGGTGAGCGAGAGCAGGGCGGCGAGCGCCGCGCTACGGAACAGTACCCGGCGGTGCAAAGATTTCATCGTCAAAAGAGGCGGCAGTTTCGATGGTCTCGAAGTTCAGGACCAGCTCGCGGAAAGCATCCGGAGCCCGGTACCGGGTGCGGGTGATCCCGCCGGCTGCGTCGTGGTCGATGCGCACTTCCTCCAATATGCCGGACGGGCTGCTCCGTTCGATCCGTCGCAGGCGCAAGCCGGTGCCAGCGCGCGACGCGGTGAAGGCCATGACCTCGTCGCCGGGCACATTGTAGCGCACCTTGAGCTTGGTGCTGTCTCCGGCGGCACTAGCGAGGGTGGCGCGCGGCGGGGTGGTGGCCACCCCTAGCGCGCCCCACAACAGAGCGGGAGATGGCAGGCTGATGCGGCCCGCAGCCTGTGGCGGGATGCGAAACGACCCATCTACCAAGGCCGCGGCGAGATACGTTTCTCCGCGCGGCCCGAAGAGGTCGAGGCGGAGGCGGGCCGGCGCCTCGTACCGCGCGACGCCGCGGCCGCTCAGCCGCGTGCCCGAATCGTCCAGCGACCAAGCAAAGGTGGCGCGTTGGGGAGATGCGGGCAGCGATGCACTCTGCAGTTCGGCGGCGGCGGCCGCCGGATCCGCCAAGGGGGGACCGGCTGGCGGCACCGCTTTGCCCGCCCCGCATGCGGCGAGCAGTACGAGCGAAACATGCGCCATAACGCAGGTGAGCCTGCCGGACTGCACGCCGCGCCGTCGCGCTTCGCAGTCTTGCAGCACCGCACTCGCAGAAGGACATCTAAACTTCACGGGTTCAGCACCTCGATGCGGTGAATCGTCTGGCCGGGCAAGATCTGCTGAATTACCTCTTGGTTCTCGACTACCCGGCCGAAGATGGTATAGATCCCGTCCAGATGAGGTTGTGGCGAGTGGGTGATGAAAAACTGGCTGCCGCCGGTGTCGGGTCCGGAGAGCGCCATCCCGAGCGTGCCCGTGCGGTACCGGTAGCGATTGATCTCGTCGCGGATGCTCCAGCCGGGGCCGCCCGAGGTGTCCCCGCGCGGGTCGCCTCCCTGGACCACGAAGTTCGGCACCACGCGAGGCCATTCCTGACCGTCGAAGTAGCCGGCCCGCGTGAGGTTCAAGAAATTCGCAACCGTCAGCGGTGCCCCGGCCGCGAGCAACTCGACGACCAGGCTGCCGCCTTCGGTATCGATCCGCACGCGAGGGTTGGCGGCGCCGGCCACCACCGGAGCGATGAATTCCTCGGCCAGGGCGCGGTAGCCGGCCAGGGATAGCTGGGTCTCGATGGGTAGAACATCGCCCCAGCCGCCGCGCGCCGGAAAGGCGGCTGCGGCTCTGCGCCGCAGCACATCGTCGTCGGGTCGGGAGAAGCGGCGGAAAAAGGCTGCTGCCGCCGGGCTGCCGGCCTGCTCGAGCGCTTCGAGGGCGCCGACGGCGGCGAGCGCCGCGTCGTTCAAGGTGTCTCGCTGGGCGCGGTCGTAGGCATCCAGCAGGAGCGGAAGAGTCGCCGGATCCGCAAGCGTTTCGAAGCCGCCCAGCGCCGACGCCCGCAGCACCGGGTCGGCAGAGCCGAGTGCGTCGAGCAGCGCGCGCCGGAGCGGTGCGACCGAATCTCCTGCCGCCTCTAAAGCCATGCGGAGCGCGGCCGCCTGTACCCGCGCGTCGGGATCGCGGGGGAGCTCGAACGCGGCGCCCCGCCGCTGTTGAGCCATCGCAAGCACCTGGCTGGCTGCCGCGCGCAAGCGCCAGCCGCCTGCTGCCAGAGCGCCTGCGGCGGCCTCCGCCTCCGCCGCGTCGACATCGTTGAGCGCGAGCAGCGCCGCGGCGCGCAGTGCTGTCGGCTCGTTGCTATTTCGCACGACTCCTTCAAGGTCCGCGCTCGCTGCCGCGGCGGCAGCACCTAGGCTCTGCAGCGCCTCGATCGCGGCCCAGCGGCGATGTGCCGGCGTGTCGGCCAGCAGCGCCTGCAACTCGCCGACCACCGCCGGTTCCGAAAAGGTTCCGAGGGAGCGGATCGCGTTGATCGCGGTAGCATAGTCGTCGCTACCCGCGCTAGCGATCAGCAGCGCCAGAATGGCGGGGTGTTCGACGCCGGCAGAGTCCGCCAGCGGAGCCGTGAGCCCGCGGAGCGCGATCGCCCGCACCTCATCTTCCGTTGCGTCATCGGTAGCCAGCGCCAGCAGGAGCGGGACCGCCGCGGGAGTACGGCGGCGAACGAGCGCATAGGCGGCGCTCCACCGCAGCTCCGGATCCGGTGCGCCCAGCCAGCGGGTGACCGGGCCGATGTCCGCGGGCCGATCGAACTTCCAGATGGCGAGCAGCGCGGCACGGACCGGCAGGGCGGATGCGCCGGCGCCCTCCGCCTCCCTGAGCACTCGTTCGAGTGCGCCCTCCGCAACCGGGCCCCCGATCTTCCCGAGTGCCGTGGCGGCCTCGGCCGCCACCGTCGGCGCTGCGGGCAGCATTTCCGGCGATAGCAGCGGACCCAGCAACCGAACGGCGGCGGTATCCGCGATCAGGCCCGCGGCAAAAGCCGCGGCAGCCGCTACTGCCGTATCGGGATCAACGAGCAGCGGCGCGAGCAAGGGCAGAGCTCGGGGGTCCCTAATGCGCCCGGCGGCAAGCGCCGCCCGGCGGCGGATGTAGCTGCTGCTGTCGGCGGCAAGCGCCGCCAGCACTGCCGCGTCGTAGTCGCGACGGTCTTCCAGCCGCAACAGGGTAGCCGTCGCCGAAATATCGTTTGCGGTGAGCTGTGCCGGAACGGGGGCGACGAGCAGCGGCGGCTTCGAACAGGCAGGCAGCACCACCAGCATCACCAGGAGGTAGTTGCGCCGCATCTCAGGCGATGCCCTCGAGCGCCGTGTCGCGCAGCAGCTCAGCGACGTGTGCTGGCAGCCGACGCGGCCGCCGGTCCGCACCAAGCGGAACCAGGGTGGTGCGGGCGGACACCAAGCGGGCAGCCTCGTCTGCCTCCTCCCCGCCGATGCGGAAAATGCCATACTCGAATACCACCATTCGGGAGCGCACCGCCGCGATGCTCGTTTCTACGCGAATCAGATCGTCGTAGCGCGCGCCGGCGTGAAAGCGCAGAGAGGCCTCGGAAACCGCGAGCAGCGTTCCGTCCGCCTCTAGCCGCGAGTACGGGAGACCGCGCGAGCGCAACAGCGACGTCCTCCCGACCTCGCACCAGATCAGATAGTTCGAGTGGTAAACGACCCCCATCTGGTCCGTTTCTGCATACCGCACGCGCAGCTCGACGGAATGGTTGTTGGGCAAGGGCCTGAGGTTTACGCTGAGCGGATCGCTCGGGAAAAAGAGCTCTCGGGGCGTGATTCTACGCCCCGCGTGCGGCGCGCGCCACTGTTGACGCTTGTACCGGCGGCGCTTTGCGCGTAGGTTCGGCGCCAATGCCAGACAAACCGCTGTTGATCGCATCCGACATTCACCTCGGCGCCGTCCCCGCCGCGACCGAGGCGGAGTTCCGCCGGTTTCTCGGCCACGCAGCCGAAGGCGCCAGCGGCTTGCTCATCAACGGAGATCTGTTCGACTTCTGGTTCGAGTACCAGAGCGTAGTGCTGCGCGAGCACGTTCGCGTGCTCGCCGCGCTGGCCGATGTGGTCGACGCGGGCGTGCCCGTCTGGTTCGTCGGCGGCAATCATGACGCCTGGGGCGGCGACTATCTTAGCGGAGAGATTGGTGTCACGGTTCTAGATGGCCCCGTGCGGCAGACACTGAACGGCTGGCGCGCACTGATCGCCCACGGCGACGGCCTCGGGACCGGCGACATCGGCTATCGGGTGCTGCGCAAGTTGATCCGCAGCGCGGCGGCGGTGCGGGCCTTCCGCTCGATCCACCCGGATTGGGGGCGCCGGATCGCGGGACTGGCTTCCTTGACCGAACACCGGGGCGAGGATGTCAACCCGGCGGCGGACGGCCGCTCCCGCCACATTGCCGAGTGGGGCGCGGCGCAGCTTGCGGCCGATCCGGGCTTGGATCTGGTGGTCACGGGCCATGCGCATATCCCCATGCTGCGGGAGATGGGGCCGAACCGCTGGTACCTGAACGCGGGGGACTGGATCCGGCACTTCACCTACATCGAACTCCCGCATTACCCAGAGCCGCCGAAAGTGCTGCGCTGGGGGATCGAAACAGGCCGCCCCTAAGGGCGTGTTGGAAAAAGCCCGGCAGGAAGATTTGCTGCTCAGATAGCGACAGCAGTAGAAGCCGACGCCCCGGCCCTCACCCCCGCCCCCTCTCCCAAGAAGGGAGAGGGGGAGCACAACACGCGGCAAGCAGGTTTTTCTGCCTGCCCCGGCGCAACACAGTTGCTCTCGGGCTTCTTCAACACGCTTCTAGGTACCGAGTCTGCATGGTATCGCGTTTCATAGCCGCACCGGAGCAGCCGCGATCTCGCTGCCCCATAACCTGCTGGCGACGGCGGAAACGGCCTCCGCATCTCCCGAAGTAGCAAGCTGCAACTCTCCGGTACCTGCCGTAGCGAGCAGCGACGCTTCTTCAAGTACGCGTTGCGTTTGCCGCGCAACGGCTTCGCCGCTATCCAGGATGATCATCTCCGGCCCCAGGCTTCGGCGGAGGGCGCCGGCAAGAAAGGGATAGTGGGTGCAGCCGAGCACCACCACATCGACATCCGCCGCGCGGAGCCGCTCGGCCACGGGGCCTACCACTGCGGCAAGCTCGGGGGCATCGGTTGCTCCCCGCTCGACAGCTTCTACGAAGCCGGGACAGGCGAGCTCTTCGAGATGTACTCCCGCGGCGAACCGTTGGATCAGCCGGTCGAAGCGCTCCGCGGCGAGCGTTGCTTCCGTCGCCAGCACCGCGACACGTCGCTTGCGGGTCAACTCCGCAGCGGGCTTCAGCGCAGGTTCCAGTCCCACAATCGGGAGCGGAAGCTGTTCGCGGAGCAGCTCGAGGGCCGCGGCCGACGCCGTGTTGCACGCCACGACGATGAGCTTGCAGCCGCTGCTGGCGAGAAAGTGCCCGATCTTGCTGGCGCGCTCGAGGATCAGACCGGCCGGCCTGCCCCCGTAGGGACAGAATGCGGCATCCGCGAAGTACAGCAACGCTTCGTGCGGCTGCAGGCGGTGAATGTCGCGCGCGACGCTGAGCCCGCCGACTCCCGAGTCGAATATCCCTACGGGCGCGCTCGGGGTCACCGGAACGGAAGGGGAATCCTGGCTTCGAGCCGCACCGCCCCCTGCCCGTCCGGAATGACCTCGACGCGCTCGCCAACATCCGCCAGGTGTGCAGCAACGTATGCGTCTGCCGCGGAGAAAAAGAGCAGAAATACGGAGAGCGCCGTCCAATCCTCGACCTGGCGGGCGCGACCTTCTGCAAAGCCGCTTTCTTCCTCCTCTCCGAGCTCGCCGATGGAGCGAAGGAACTCGTCCGCGCGCCTGGCGCGGGAAAGTTTGGTGCGGCTTTTGTACAACATCCACACGCTGGCGCCTTCAAGCGCAAAGTAAATCGCGCCGCGGGCAGGTGCCCCCGTCCAGGCCTGTCCCCATCCCGGAAGTACCAGGGAACGGACAAAGGCGCCGCCGGGCGATTTTTCGGCGGCAAACAGCGACGGGATGGTGTCGGCGGCGGCGATACGGGCGGAGTCCGCGACAGGCGGCTCCTGCGCCGCAATCGGGGTCGCGGCCGTGGCCATTGCCAGAAGCACGAGAACAAACGTAACAATGCGAAAGGTCATGCAATGATAAACGGAAGAAATATCGATCCCAGCGCGGTAGCCGGAGGCCGCACGAGCGGAACCGGGGGCAGCCCGCGACGCGGAAAGCTACACAGTAGCGGCTACGAGGCAACGGGCGGCGCCGGAATCCCCGCTATAGGGGCAGTGTTGATGCTGCTCTTCTCCGCAGCGGCCTGTGTTCCCGGCACTACCCGTACTGGTGCCCCGCCCGCGGCGGGGGAGGCGGCTGCGGTTAGCGGAACGCTGGTGTTGATGAGCACGACCGACGTGCACGGCTGGTTGCGCCCTTTCGACTACTACACCGGCGAGACGACGAAGAACGGACTGGCGCTGCTGCTGCCGCTGGCGGACAGCATCCGCGCCGCGCACCCGGGAGCGACCGTTCTCCTGGATTCGGGGGATTTTCTGCAGGGCAACCCGCTGGCATTCGTGGCATCCCGGTCAGATACGGCCTCGGAGCACCCGGTTGTGGCGGCGATGAACTTCGCGGGGTACGACGCCGCGGCTATCGGAAATCATGAGTTCAACTACGGACTTGCCCACCTGCGGCGCGCGATTGGCGACGCCGGCTTTCCGTTTCTCACCGCCAATGTGTTCACCGCCGGCAGCGGCGAGCACGCCTTTCAACCCTTTGCAATTGTCGGGCGCGAGATTGGGGGAGTTCCTCTGCGCGTGGGCATCACCGCGGTCACACCCCCCGGCGTTCTGCTCTGGGACCGGGACATTGTGACGGGAAAGCTGGATTTCGGCCCCGTGACGGAGGCCATCGCGGAGGTGGTCCCCCGTATGCGGAGCGCGGGCGCCGATGTGATCGTCGTTGCCGCGCACAGCGGTCTGGAGGGCAGCAGCTACGACCCCGATGCCACCGGAGTTCCTGCGGAGAACGAGGCCGCCGCCATCGCGCGCCAGGTGCCTGGCGTGGATGTGATCTTCATGGGCCACACCCACGCCGAGGTAGCGGACACCAGCATCAACGGCGTGCTCCTGGTTCAGGCCAAGAACTGGGCAGGCTCCTTAGGTATCGCCGAGTTGCAGATGCGGTTCGCTAGCGGTGAATGGCGCGTCACAGGCAAACGCGGCTCGACGCTTCGCCCCAACGCCGCGGCCGATACGGCTGTGTTACGCGTAACCGCGGCCATCGACTCGGCGACCCGCGCCTACACGGGCCGGACCATCGGACAGTCCGCGGCATTGTGGACAGCCGCGGCCGCGCGCACACGCGACACTCCTATCCTCGACCTGATCAATGAAACGCAACGGCGTGCTGCCGGCACACAGCTCTCGGGAACGGCGGCGTTCTCGCTCTCTTCCCGCATCCCTGAAGGCCCCGTCACGGTCGCGGACATCGCCGGGTTGTACATCTACGACAATACACTAAAAGCGGTGCGCATCAGCGGAACCCAATTGCGCGAATACCTCGAAAAAAGTGCCGAATACTACCTCCCCTGCCCCGCGGCGCGGTGCGACCGCCTTACCAATCCGGCAGTGCCTGGCTACAATTTC
>JBBSMO010000037.1:0-10842 GCA_038233155.1 Longimicrobiales bacterium | reverse complement strand
TCGCAATCGTCATTGCGGATCTGCACCTGGATACGGTGACCATCGCCAGCGGGCTCATCCACGATGTAATCGAAGACACTACGGCGACTATGGACGACATTCGCGACGCCTTCGGCGACGAGATCGCGGGGTTGGTGGACGGGCTGACCAAAATCGCCCGGGTCGAGTTCCGCACCAACACCGAGCAGCAGGTAGAAAATTTCCGCAAGCTGCTGCTCTCGATGGCGCAGGACGCGCGCGTCATTCTCATCAAGCTCGCCGACCGCCTGCACAACATGCGTACGCTCGAGCACCTGCGGCCGGAGAAGCGGCAGCGTATCGCACTCGAGACCCGCGAAATTTACGCGCCGCTCGCGCACCGGCTGGGGGTTGCAACCCTCAAGTGGGAGCTCGAGGACCTGTGCTTCAAGTTCCTTGAGCCCGAGGCGTACCGGGAGCTTGCGGAGAGCGTTGCGGAAAAGCGTAATGACCGCGAAGAGTTGATCGAGCGCATGCGCGAGCCGCTTCAGGCCGAGTTGGCCGCGGCGGGCATCAACGCAGAAGTGACGGGCCGGCCGAAGCACCTGTGGTCCATCCGCCGGAAGATGACGCACCGCGACAAGCCATACGAGGAAATCTACGACCTCATGGCGATGCGGGTGATCGTCGAAAGCATCGCGGATTGCTATCACGCGCTAGGCGTAATCCACAACCTGTGGACGCCGCTGCAGGAGCGCTTCCACGACTACGTCGCGACGCCGAAATCCAACCTGTACCGGTCGCTGCACACAACTATTTTCGGGCCGGGCGGGCGCCTGTACGAAATCCAGATCCGCACCCGTGAAATGCACCGGACGGCAGAGTACGGGATCGCGGCCCACTGGCGCTACAAGGAAGGCCGGGAGGCCCCTCGCGAGACGCGCCGCGGCGATGAGGTCGATGATACCCTTTCCTGGTTCCGCCAGGTACTCGAGTGGCAGCAGGAAACGCGCGAGCCGGAGGAATTCATGGAATTCCTTCGGATCGACCTGTTCCAGGATGAGATCTTCGTTTTCACGCCGCAGGGCGATGTGAAGCAGTTGCCCAAGGGCGCTACGCCTATCGACTTCGCATTTGCGGTGCACTCCGAGGTCGGGCTGCACTGTGCCGGCGCCAAGGTGAACGGCCGCATCACCCCGCTATCGAGGGAGCTCAAGAACGGCGACACCGTAGAGGCGCTGACAGACGCGCGGCAGAAGCCTTCGCGCGACTGGCTCGCCTTCGTCAAAACGGCCAGGGCTCGCAACAAGGTGCGGCAGTGGATCCGGGAGGAGGAGTTCGACAGCTCGGTGCGCCTCGGTCGCGAGTTCATCATCCGCGAGATTCGCAAGGCCCGGCGCGGCAGGGTCAAGGACGCGCAGTTCCAGGCGGCGGCGAAAGCGCTGGGGTTTGCTGACCGGCGGCATCTGTACGCCGGCATCGGGCGCGGCGATGTAGGACCGGCCGCGGTTTTCCAGCAGTTTTGGCCGGACGCGCCCGCACCGGAAGATGCCGCGCCGCCATCGGCATTCGACCGCCTGGTGTCCCGCGTGCGCGGAAAATCCAAGGGCGTGCGCATTCAGGGTATGGAAAACCTGATGGTGCGCTACTCGCAATGCTGTCAGCCGGTGCCGGGCGACAAGGTGACCGGCTACATCACCCGGGGCAGGGGCGTGTCGATTCACCGGCACGACTGTCCCAATGTGCTGCAGCTCGCGGATCACCCCGAGCGGCGCGTAGACATCGAGTGGACCGCCGAAGCCGGCGACCGCTTCTTCGTGCGCCTCGAAATGGAGGGCACCGACCGCCGCGGCCTCTTCGCCGATATCGCGAGTACCATTACCTCGAGCAACACCAACATCAAGAGCGCCGACATCCAGGCGGAAGAGCTCGGGATGCGCGGCCACTTCGTGGTAGAGGTCGAGAACCTGGACCACCTCAAACGCGTGCTCAAGGCTGTCCGCCGCGTGAAAGGCGTCATCTCCGTCGAGCGCCGCGAGCACTTCAACGAGAGCGATCTGAGTGCTGATAGCCGGTAGCCGGCAGCCGGTAGCTTGTAGCTGATGGCGAATCACCGATTCTCGCCGCAACCGCTCCCTCACCGGGAGTTTTTTTGTGCCCGCTGGCGACGGCGCGAGGTGGTCCCTTACGCCACCCCTCCCGACGGTGCTGGGCCGAGCTTCGATCTGCAGAGAGGATACAGAATCGCAAGGAGCAGGGGGGGTGCGATCACGGTGCGGAGCGCCATGGGGACCAGCGCTCCCCAAGATAGCTGCGTTTCCGGCAGTCCAACCACCGTGTGAACGAACGTGTCCGCGCCGATGACCGGCTCGGCGACAACGGCGGCGACAAGCCATAGAACTACCGCGACGGCGGCGGGTTGCCGGCTTGAGCTGACAAGCTCGATCAGCAAGCGCAATGGCAGGAAGCAGCACGTACAACACGTTCAGTATTGCGGACCAGGCTGCCCAGTTGAAGGCTCCGCCACTCACTGCAACCGCGAGAGCGAGGCCGAATAAAGCGAATGTTACGACCAATGCAGCGGCGGTCGAGAGCTCCAGCGGGTCAGCGAGGCGCATCCGCGAGCGGTTGATTTTGCAACCGGGCGGTCCGCCTGAAAAGATGCTCCTCGCCCTGGTCCTGTCCGCTCGGCGAAGGATCAACACCTGACCGCTGCCGTTCTCCCTTCCCCCCTTGCGGGGGAAGGGCCGGGGAAGGGTGTTTTGAAGGCTCTACGGAACCTGATCCGGGGTACGGTTCGGCTTCTGCGGCTCGCCATTCGGTTGCTCACCGGGTTCCACCGGCTGTGGCGCGGCGATCTGCACGGGCGCGCGTCCCTTCTGCAGAAAGGGGATTCCCTCACGCATCCATTCGGGCGCGGGCTCGCCCTTCAGGTGGTGGTCAAAGAACTGGAGCATGCGGGTGGCGATGTCGAGCTGGTTGGCGCGCTTGGTGGGGTTGTGGGCGTCGTCGTTGTAGTTGATCAGGTAGGTTTCCTGGCCGAGGCGCCGCAGCGCCAGGAACATCTCGATTCCCTGATACCAGGGCACGGCGCCGTCGCCGTCGTTGTGCATCATCAGCAGCGGGGTGCTGACCCGGTCCGCAGCGAAGAGCGGCGAGTTCTCGATGTAGCGCCACGGGTACTCCCAAAGCGACCCGCCGATGCGGCTCTGGGTCTTCTCGTACTGAAAGGTACGCGCTACGCCGCTCCCCCAGCGAATGCCGCCGTACGCGCTGGTCATGTTCGCGACCGGCGCACCCGCCATCGCCGCCGCAAAGATGGGCGTTTGGGTGATGATGTACGCGGTTTGATACCCGCCCCACGATTGCCCCTGGATGCCGAGCGCCTCCGGGTCTACGAAGCCGCGCGCGACCAGCGACTGCACGCCGGGGACGATCGACTTCAGCGCGCTCGGCCCCGGATAACCTTCCGTGTAGTAGATATCCGGCATGAACACCAGATACCCGTTCGAGGCGTAAAGCGTCGGGTGGACCAGGTTGCGCGGCGTGTCCATCCGGTACTGGTACAGGTTGTCCGAGAGCTGCTCGTAGAAGTACGCGACCAGCGGGTACTTTTTAGACGGGTCGAAATCCTCCGGCTTGTACAGCAGCCCCTTGAGCGGCACCCCGTCGCTGCTCAGCCACTCGACGAGCTCGACATCTCCCCAGCGGTAGTCCGCCTGCTGCGGATTCGCCTCCGAGATCTTGCGCGGGTCGTCAAAGCCCGGCCCGCTCACCCAGAGGTCGGGGAACTCGCTGAAGGTCGAGCGGGTGAACAGATAAACCGGCGCGTCTTCCGCGCGCCCGGGGGAGCCGAACCGAGCTTCTGCCATCACCATGCGCTGCGGTGGCTGATTCGCCCCTATTCGATCGGTCCAGAAGCCGCTTTGCTTGGTCTCCTGGTCCAGCGCGCGGAGGAGCACGGGGTCGGCGGGGTCGATCCATTCTTCGTCATCGTCAAGGTCCACCAGCCGCAGGACCATATTGCCGCGGGCGCCCGCAGAATCCGTCAGCACGCGGGGCGGGCGGCGGCCGGCCGGGTCCATCTCCCAAACGTCGTAGCGGTCGTAGAGCAGCACCGTCTCGTCGCCTTCGGTCCAACCCGCGACCCCCCACGGGGCAGGGGTACTGGGGGTATCCCAGATTTCCTGGGCAAAGCTGACGCTGTCCAACCCGGAGGTCAGCTCACGGTCGCGCTTCGCCCGTACCCCGTACGCATGCCATTGCCCGTCGCGGGCGAACCAGAGAACGTATCGGCCGCCCGGCGACAGCGAGGCGCCGAAAGGGGCGTTCTCTATCGCGAGCGTTCGCGTGCCCGTCGCCGCATCGACGACGTAGACGTCTCGCCCCCACTCGCCCCACATCGCCTGCACCGCGTACGGGCTTTCGTCGAAGGCGATGGCTACGTTTCCATGTTCCGAGAACTCGAAGTCGCTCAGCGAGTCGCTGCCCAGCACCGTGTGGTGCTCCGAGCGGATGTTGTAGACCGCCGGGTACGCCCGGCTCTGGTCGTCGTCGGCCTCGATGCGCTGCTGCGGCTGCAGCCGAGCGTCCTGATAGTGCCAGAGGTCGAACACGGCCCGTTCGGCGAGGGAATCGGCGGGAATCGAATCTAGCGGGGCAGCGGCTACGCCGAAGCGGATCATCCGCCCGTCTTCGGTGAAGCGGAGCGGCGCCTTGTCCGCGATGACCCTGCCCGCGGCAAGATCGCCGGATGCTACCACTTCCTTCGCTGCGGGGTCGCGCAAGCTGGCGTGGTAGAGCGCAAAGCGGGTGGTATCCGCCGCGTAGCTGTCGCGGTCCGATACGAAGGCGAGCTGCGTGCCCCCCTCGTCGAAGATCAGGCCCTGGTAGTGGCCCTCGCCGGCGAGCAGCGCGTGGGTGCTGCCGTCGCTCAGCGAGCGGACAAAGGCGCCGTCCCCGCTGCCATCGCTGGAAGAAACGGTGTAGGCGAGCCACTGGCCGGCGTCATCGAACGCGTACGCCATCACATCGCGGATGCGGACCTCGGCTGCACTGTTCGCCAAGTCCAACAGCACCAGCGTCGAACCCGTATCCTTTTTCTTCTCGTCTGCGCTACCGGCCGTATCGGATGCGACGGGCCGCGGCTGTTCGCCCGGCGCCGCGGCGGCCATCGCGGGAGCGGCGGCGGAATCGGCGGGTTCGGCATCGGCGCTGTCGCCGTCTGCGAGCAGGTACGCCAGCCACTGCCCGGAATCGTCAGGCAGCCGGAAACCCTTCACGCCCGGCGTGACGGAAACACTGCCATTCGCGAGAGTCATCACGCCCAGCGACGACTTCGGCGCGTCCTTGCCCTTCTTCTTCTGCGCGCGCGCCTGTTCGATCGCCTCGCGCGGCGGATCGATGGTGAACACCGCGAAGCGGCCGTCCTTAGTCAGACGGGCAGGGGACGCATCGTACGCGGACCCGCGGCTCGCGCCTGCCTGCGCCTGCGGCCGCCCGATGTAGCCGCGCGTGTGGCGGTACTCGGGACCCTCGGGCAGCGCGCGCACCACCACCTCGCCCTCCCCTACCTGCGGGACCAGCGAGTAGATCACCCAGCGCCCGTCATCCGACAGCGCCTCGCCCTCGATGTCGCGCCACTGCGCGAAGTCGGCCGGGGTCAGCGGGCGCTTCTCGGCGAGCTGCGCTGCTGCGGGTGCGGGGCAGAACATGAGCGCCAGAGCGGCGAGCAGTGCGGCTTCCAGCGGCAGGCGAATTATGGGCATTGGAGCAAGCAGAGCGGAGGGGATGGATCAGCGCCGAATTTCTTCTGTTTAGATTTCAGGGAGAATGGGTAGCATCTCGGGGCGGCGGTGGCAAGATGCGGCGCCGCGCACGCCGGGGAAATCGGTGGCAGATTTCCAGCGAGATGCAGAGGGCGAAGGGTGGTCGCCGAGAGTGCAACCGCTGCGTGCGACGGCAAAGATTGTGGCGGCTGTCGGTCCCGCTCAAGCGATGGTACACACCCAAACCGCCGGACATTGACCGGAGCCGGGCACCGTGACCCCTGCTGCGCCGCACTCGCATCCCGACCATGTGGGCGCTATACTTCGTCCACCTGAAATTAGCCCCTGCCGCGGAGACCTATTCATGACGATCGACGCCGCCGAAGTTGCTAGGTGTTAGGTGGTGAAGCGGTGCTCCGCCAGCGAGTGGTCAGTCTCGCTGACCTGCAGCGGGTGGTTTCTGCGGGTCTGCCGCTGCGTGCGCTGGATGAGACGGTGCGCTACGTGGCCGGTGCAGGCCGGAGCGCAACGGTGCTCAAGGATCTGCTCGTGCCTCGCGCAACGCGTTCGCGGCGGACGCGCCTCAAGCTCGAGGAAAGCGAGCGGGTCGAGCGTCTCGCTCGCGTAATTGCACTTTCTGAAGCGGTGTGGGAGAATCGGAGGATGCGCTTGCTTTCCTGAATGAGCCGCACCCGATGCTGGAAGGCAGCACGCCTGTAGAAATGGCGGCCACGGAGTTGGGGGCGCGACGCGTTGAACGGCTGCTGATGCAGCTCGAGTTCAGCCTTCCTGTCTGATGCGGGTTGTGTACCGGATAGCCAAAGCAGGCTATCCGGTTTTTGACGGCACAGGAGCATCTCTGGCCGGTGGCCGGTGGAACTCGGTCGGCCGCCCGGTCATATACGCGGCCGAATGCCTGGCCGGTAGTCTGCTCGAGATTCTCGTGCATGCGGGCCGGCGGGCGCGGCTCCCCGGCCGCCACCACTGTGCCCGCGCCGTGATTCCGGAGGGGGTCGTGGTCGAAGTGCTGTCGGCGGATGTGGTCGCCGGCTGGGAGCGAGAGGATTCGCCGGAAGCCCGCGATTTCGGAGATCGATGGCTGTCTGAAACCCGCTCCGTTGCCCTCTCCGTGCCTGCGGTGACTGGCGTCCCTTACGGGCGCAATATCCTTTTGAACCCGCAGCACCCCGAGTACGCGCTCGTCCGCTTCGAATCACCGATGCCGATGGCGTGGGATGCCCGGTTATTCCGCCTCTGAAATCCATGAAAGCAAAGGGTGCTTCGGCCGCTTCTGCAGGGAGACGAACAACCGCGTTCCACGGGGGGCTTTCATCTCTCGCGCGGCGATTTCCCGCACGCGCTTGTGTAGGGATTCCGGCAGCCGCAGGCTCAGCGCGCTCATTCAACCTCTCCGATGTCCATTAGAAACTCCGCAGGGGTGATTGCCCGGATGCCGAAACTGTTCCACACGCGCGAAGTCGCGCACGTTGTAGGTGATGATGAACCCCGCCCCAGCTTTCACCGCGAGCTCGAGTGCCACATCGTCGCCATGGTCGGGGCAGAGCGATTTTCTGAATAACGCAGCACTCCCTGTACGACATGCCCCGACTGCGCGCAGCAGACAGACAGTTGTAAGGAGTCGGCCAGGTATCAGCTTCGGCGCTCTTACAGCAGCGCCAGCACCTCGCCGGCGGAGCGAACGTCCACCCCGCAGCCGGTGAAATCCCCAGTGTTTCGTGTGATCAGATAGTCGGCGCCGATCCGCAGTGCGGCTGCCGTCTGCACAGCGTCCTCGAAGTCACGCAACCCCAGCAGGAGTGCGCGCTGAAAATCTGCGTGGGCCAACGGCACAACTGCGAGGATGCCGAGCAGGTCCGACACGGCGGCCGTCGCGGCGCGTCGGTCGCGTTGCTTCGCTACGATGTAGTGCAGCGTCGTCACCGTGTGGCCCGCGACATACCCGTCCGCGGAGCCCGTTTCGACTGCGGAAAGCAGATTCGCCGCCTCCTCTGCCCATGACGTTCGCGCCAGCACCACATCGAGCACGATATTGATGTCGATGAGGAGCTTCACTCCGCGTACTTCGCCAGCAAATATCGGTGGTAATCCTCTACGCCGGTGGCGCCGGAGCCAATCCCCAGCAGACGCCGGACCGCGGGTGACAGCGGGCGAACCAGCTTCTCGCCCTCCAGAGGCAGGCTGACGAGAAAGTTGTTCACAAGCTGGGAAACACTCGTACCGTGCAGCTCGCTATAGCGTTCTCCACGCCGGATCGCGTCGGGGTCCAGTGACAGATTCTTGCTGCGCTTCGGCATCTGTGTCGCTCCGGCAAATTTCCTTGTGCGCATCGTTCGAGTAGGACCATGCGCAGGACACGCTGGAAAGTCAAGACCTTGTTCTGGACCGCTGAATCAAGGCGAGATGAGCGGCGCTTCACGGCAACCGGCGAACGGGCAGGAGGACGATGGTGGCACACGTGACCGCGATACGCGGGCGGCCGACACTGGCGGCGCCAAAATAAGGCGCGGTCGGCTGGTTGGTGTCCTTGTGCCTCCCTGCCGCGAGCGCTGGATTCGCCGGAATGACGGAACAGCAAAACGGACTGGCTGCCCGGTGCGGTTCCGTCCGGCAGGACGGGCAGTGTCATGCCGGGGGTTTCATACCCCCGGCAGGAGGTGCGGGCGGCTGGTGGCTGCCTTCGCAGGCGGCGGTACGCGGGCCGTACGACTGAAGTCGCGGCTGGACCACACGAAGTCCGCCTTCGCGGACTGGGGCACCGGTTCACCCCCGACCCCGCACGCCGCTGCGGTGTATCTTCCCGCCATGGCAACCTTCGATCTGCAATCCCCCTTCGCGCCCGCCGGCGACCAGCCCAAGGCGATCGCCGAGCTGACCGAGGGGCTCGCGCGCGGCGACCGGCGCCAGACGCTGCTCGGCGCGACCGGCACGGGCAAGACGCTGACCATGGCGCACGTCATCGCGAATCACGGGCGGCCGGCGCTGGTGATGAGCCACAACAAGACGCTGGCGGCGCAGTTGTACGGCGAGATCAAGCAGTTCTTCCCGAACAACGCGGTCGAGTACTTCATCTCGTACTACGACTACTACCAGCCGGAAGCGTACATCCCGTCGTCGGATACGTACATCGAGAAGGACTCCTCGATCAACGAGGACATCGAGCGGCTGCGGTTGCGCGCGACAAGCTCCCTGATGGAGCGCGACGACGTCATTATTGTGTCGAGCGTATCGTCGATCTACGGGCTAGGGGACCCGCAGGAGTACCGGGCGATGATGCTGACGCTGGCGCTGGGCCAGCAGATCCGCCGCAAGGAGATCCTCGGCGGGCTGGTAGACATCCAGTACAAGCGCAATGACGCGAGCTTCGAGCGCGGCACCTTCCGGGTACGGGGCGACACGGTCGAGGTGTACCCGGCGTATGACGAGCAGGGGGTACGCATCGAGCTCTGGGGCGACGAGATCGAGCGCATCACCCGCTTCGATCCGGTCACCGGCAACGCGATCGCGAGCCTGAAGGCAGCGGCAATCTACCCCGCGACGCACTTTGTCACGCAGCGGCCTACGATCGAAAGCGCGATCGGTCGCATTCGCGACGAGCTCGAGGGGCGCGTTCCCGAACTGCTGAGCAACGGGCGGCTCCTAGAGGCGCAGCGGCTCGAGTCGCGCACCAATTTCGACATCGAGATGATGATCGAGATCGGCACCTGCGCGGGCATCGAGAACTATTCGCGGCACATCGCGGGGCGGCGGGAGGGAGAGCGGCCCGCCTGCCTGTTCGACTACTTCCCGGAAGATTTCCTGGTGATCGTGGACGAGTCGCACGTCACGGTGCCGCAGATCGGCGGGATGTACAACGGCGACCGCGCACGTAAGCTGACGCTGGTCGAGCACGGCTTCCGCCTCCCCTCCGCGCTGGACAACCGCCCGCTGCAGTTCGCCGAGTGGGAGATGCTGACGCCCAAGGCGGTGTTCGTTTCTGCCACGCCAAGCGACTACGAACTGGCGCAGAGCGGCGGCGTGGTGGTCGAGCAGATTATCCGCCCCACGGGGCTGCTGGACCCCGAGGTCGAGGTGCGCCCGGTACGGGGGCAGGTAGATGACCTGCTGGCCGAGATCCGCGACCGCGTAGCCGTGCAGGAGCGGGTGCTGGTGACCACCCTCACCAAGCGGATGTCCGAAGATCTCACCGATTTTCTGCAGCAGGCGGGGGTGCGGGTGCGCTATCTGCACTCGGACATCAACTCGATCGAGCGCGTCGAGATCCTGCGCGACCTGCGCCTGGGCAAGTTCGACGTGCTGGTCGGCATCAACCTGCTGCGCGAGGGTCTAGACCTGCCCGAGGTCTCGCTCGTAGCGATCCTAGACGCGGACAAAGAGGGCTTCCTGCGCTCCGGCAGTTCGTTGATCCAGACGGTGGGCCGCGCGGCTCGCAACTCGTCGGGCAAGGCCATCCTGTACGCGGACCGCATCACCGGCTCGATGAAGCGTATGATGGAGGAGACCGAGCGGCGACGCGAGATCCAGCTCGCTTACAATATCGAGCATAACATCATCCCCCGTACCATTATCAAGTCGGCGGGTGAGATCGAGCGCACGACCCGCGTCGCGGATGCACGCACCGGCGATCGCGAGCAGGCGGCGCGACTGAAGGTCGCCGAGAGCCGTGCCCGCTATGAAACGGGCGGCAAATCTCCCCAAGAGGTCATGGCCGCGCTGGAAACGGAGATGAAGGATGCCGCTGCGCAGCTCGACTTCGAGCGGGCGGCCTTGCTGCGCGATCAACTGCTCGAGGTCAAGGCCAAGCTGCCTTCGGGCAATGGCGGCGGGCGCAGGAAGAGCCGCCTCGGAACGCTGCGTTATGGATGACGACGGCGTGTCGTTGGATGAGGCGGCTTTAGCCGCGTGGGGGATGCGCATCGGAGTCGAAGCCGCCGTTCCGCTGGTGATCGCGCTGCGCGGCGATCTCGGGGCGGGGAAGACCACTTTAGCCCGCGCGATCGCGCGCGGCGCGGGTGTGACGGGCGCGATCCCTTCCCCGACCTTCAACCTGCTCTTCGTCTACCACGCGGGTCGCGGGCGCACCATCCGGCACTATGAT
>JBBSMO010000036.1:0-10843 GCA_038233155.1 Longimicrobiales bacterium | reverse complement strand
GCGTTCGCAGCGCCCGGCCACACCCTGCGCGGTGACGGGGCTGCCTACCCCGCGTTGCTCGAGCCCGACTCGCGACAGTGGGCATCGCTCGCCCCGGAACTGCTCTCGCCGCTCCATCTTCCCCGTCACCCGCTGCTGCTGGGAAACTTCGGCATACACGCGCTGCGGTCGCTGGACGGGTTGGTCCGTTCCCGCTTCGAGTTCGAGGCGGCGAGGGCGCTGCTCGGCGGCAGTGCTGCCCATACCGGACTGCCGTTGACCAAGCTGGGTACGGCTGCTTTCGGGTTGGTGCTGCACGCTGCCGGCCACGCCGTAGGCTGGCCGGTCCCGCGCGGCGGTGCAGGCAAGCTGACGGGTGCAATGGCGAGCTACTTTCGCTCGCTCGGCGGCGAAATAGAGACCGGCGCCCCCGTTCATGCTCTGGACGAACTGCCGGCTTCCCGCGCTGTGCTGCTGGACCTCACGCCGCGGCAGATCTTGAAGATTGCGGGCAATCGTCTGCGGGGCAGTTACCGCGACAAGTTGCGCGAGTTCCGCTACGGCGTCGGAGTCTTCAAGATGGATTGGGCGCTGGCGGGGCCGATTCCTTGGCGGGAGCCCGAGTGCGCCCTCGCAGGCACCGTGCACCTCGTAGGATCGTACGCGGAGCTGTTGCGCGCCGAGCACCAGCCGTGGAACGGCGAGCACCCCGAATCGCCCTTCGTGCTGCTGGCACAGCCGACGCTTTTCGACTCGTCCCGCGCTCCGCCCGGCAACCACGTCGCGTGGGCGTACTGCCACGTTCCGAACGCTTCCAGCTTCGACATGTCCGGGCGGATCGAAGCACAGGTCGAGCACTTCGCTCCCGGCTTCCGCGACCTGATCCTGGCACGCAGCAGCTTGCCGCCGGCCGAATTAGAGCGCCGCGACAACAACTTGGTAGGGGGCGATGTAAATGGAGGTGCGCCGCTGCTCAGCCAGCTATTCTTCCGCCCGGTGCGCAGCCTTAGCCCCTACCGCGTGCCCGGAGCGGAGAATCTGTTCATCTGCTCCGCCTCAACTCCGCCCGGCGGCGGGGTGCACGGCATGTGCGGCTATCACGCCGCGCGCACCGCGCTGCGCCACACCTTCGGGATGGAAGCAGACGCGGGCGCTCGCCCCGGCGGCGAAGAAGCAGATTGATCAACGATTCCGGCTTCAGCCACGGGACTACCGACTACCGTCTACAGTCTTCTTTGCAGCTCATCCCATGCTTCTTGTGCCTCTGGAAGAACGAGCGGCAGAGTAGCGAAGGTCGCGCCCGCCGCGAGCAGGCACCAGGAGCAGAAGGCGCGGTGCTCGGTCCATTGCTCGACGGTCAACTTGCCGGCCTGCAGCGCGTCGACGGCGGCTTTTGCCGCGAGCGCGAGCGGGATCCATGGGGCAGATTGGGCGCGGTCCGCCCCGCCCGCCGCGGCCAGAGCCAACGTGGTCGAGTAGCTGTGCAGCCCCAGCACGGCATCGGGCATATCGAACTTCTGGTAGGCGTCCCCCGCCGCATCTACCTTGTCCGCGTCCAGGCCGGGGAGCGGCAGCTCTGGCAGATGGTCGATCATCCCGAGCTGGTAGAGCGAGATCACGGCCATCGAGCCGATCGAGACCAGCGACAGCGCGGCGATTTTGCGGCGCCGGCGGAGCGCCTCGTCGTCACCGGTGCGCAGTTCGCGACTCAGTTCAGCGCCGTCGGTATCTGGCTGCCAGTTTTCCAACATCCCTGTCAAAATGCTCATCGTCGTCCTCCTGGTGGGTTGAAACGGTCGCGGCGCCAGCCATGGCAGCCGCCGCAAACGCGGCGGCGGCGAGGGCTATAGTCCCGCGATGCTTGGTCATCCACAGTTGGTTGCTGTGGTCGGTGGCGCGCTGGTCGAAGACCCCGTGGGCGCCGTGGTCCTGCTCGTCGTCTACGGGGTCCCAGAGATTGTGCGGGCGGTCCGGGTCCCGGCGCTCGTCCGTCTGCTGGGATTGTACGCCGTTGCGCGCTAAATAATGGTCCGCGAAGCCCGGCGCGATCTTGTCGCCGACAATGGCTTTGACCGTGGGCCAGCCAACGTAGATTTCGCGGCGGTCATTGTCCGCGGCGAAGAGGATCGCTTCCGCGGCGACCTCCGGCTGGAAGATGGGCGGCACCGGCTGCGCCTTGTTCGGCAGCCGGCTCTTCACCCAGCGGAACTGCGGAGTATTGAGCGCGGGCATCTGCACCATGGTGACGCGCACCCCGCTGCCGTCGTGCAGCAGCTCGGCCCGCAACGAGTCGCAGAAGCCCTGGATGGCGTGCTTCGCGCCGCAGTACGCCGCCTGCAGCGGAATGCCACGATAGGCGAGCGCCGACCCCACCTGGATGATGACGCCGCGGTCGCGCGGCAACATCCGCTTCAAGGCAGAGAGCGAGCCGTACACGTAGCCGAGGTAGGTCACCTCGGTGACACGCTTGAAATCCTCCGCCGTCATCTCCTTGACCGGCGAAAAGACCGAAGCCATGGCGTTGTTGACCCAAACGTCTACGGGGCCGAATTCGGCCTCCGTAGCCGCGGCAGCCGCTTCTATCGCCTCCGCGTCCGCGACATCGGCGGGGAGGACGAGAGCCTCGCCGCCCAGCGCCTCTACATCGCGCCGCGCGCCTTCCAACCCCGCACGACCGCGCGCGATGAGCCCGATACGGGCCCCGCGCCGTGCGAACGCCTGCGCGGTGGCCCGTCCCACCCCTGCGGATGCACCGGTGATCACCACCACCTGCCCTCTGTCTGTCATCATCGTCTTCGCTCCGGACTGAAAGTAGGTGAGGGTACCTTGCAGGTTCTCTGCCACCCGCCGCCGCGGCCGGAACTCGGTACGTATGCCGCACGCCCAGGCGTCAGGTCAGTTGGATGTGCGGCGAAGCGCCCCATGAACGCCACGTACTCGTCCGCGTCCTGCCGCCACTGGTAGTTCTCGGGGTTGAGCCCGTGGTGGATCACCTGGGTGTGTGACGCCGGACCGCGCCGGGGCAGGTCCGGCATCACGTTGGGCGGCCACACCGCCCGGGGGTAAAGGCAGCGCAGATCGGCGGCGGTGTGGGAGTATCCCGTGGCGAAGAGGGCGCCATCGTGGCCGCGGGAGACCAGCCCCTCCGTGCCGCCGTAGTCGGTGGTACGGCGATGAACGGCGTGGAAACCCATTGCAATTTTCATGATGGCACGATCCTGCTGTACCGCATGATGCTCAACGGCCAAACGGCCGGGCCGCGACATTGTACGCTGCCGAATTCTTCACCCTTGAAGTGCTGCCACACATGGAGCGAAAGCCGCTGTCTCACATTGAGCAAAATACCGTCCCGCCGACATCGCCTGCCGGCCAATCCGTTGACGGCGTCGTTGACGACGCGGCGCATCTTCGGAATTTCGGGGCGGGCATCAACCCCCATCATCCCTGGCGCATCCTCCACGAGGGATACACCGTGCTGGTCAGCCGACCGGACGGCTGCCTGACAGGCATCGAGCGGGAAGGGCTGTATGACTTCGACACGCGCATCCTTTCGCGGCACCGCATTCTGCTGAATGGGGAGACTCCGCTCTTCGTGAGCGGCGGTTCACCCGACGCCCACCGCTGGCGTGGCCATCTGTACCAACCTCGCGAGGGTGGCGACGCGGGCGGGCCGGCGCTGCCGCAGGACGCGCTCGAGCTGCAGATCGAACGGCGTGTCGGCCGCGGCATGACCGAGCGGCTCGTACTCCGCAACCACAGCATGACCCCGGCCGAGACGGAGCTGACGCTCGAACTCGACGCGGATTTCGCCGATCTGCAGGAGGTCGGCGGCGAGCGGCGCCAGCAGGGCCGCCTCGAAGTGGACTGGGACGCAACCACCAGCACTCTGCTTTTCGACTACCAGGTATCTGCGGGTGATCACGCACTGCACCGAGCGTTGCGCGTGCGCGTGCAGGCCGACGGCGACGCCGCTCACGATGGCCGGTCGCTGCGCTTCACCGTGCGGCTGGCCGCACGGGCCAGCTGG
Source organism: Longimicrobiales bacterium (assembly GCA_038233155.1). GTDB lineage: Bacteria > Gemmatimonadota > Gemmatimonadetes > Longimicrobiales > Longimicrobiaceae > JBBSMO01. The sequence goes on along the minus strand of JBBSMO010000036.1, from coordinate 6,837 downwards.
TGCGCCGACATCACCTTTGCATCGCTGGTTGACGGTGAGTGGCGCGAGCCCGCCGAACTGGATGCGCTGGACGAGCGTGACCGCGCGCGCTCGGTGGCGGGCGGAACGTACATCCGTCGCCAGTCCGGATGGGGTGGCGGAGGCCATTTTCGAACGCGCCGCCGAGGACCTGCTCGCACTGCGGCTATGGGAGCAGGACGCCGGCGACGACGCCTGGATCCCGATTGCCGGGGTGCCGACCTACACTGGCTTCTTCGGCCGCGATTCACTGACCGCCGCTTGGCAGGGCGCGTTGATAGGACCGGAGATGATGCGGGGTGCGCTGGCCCGCATCGCCGCGACGCAGGCAACGGAGAATTCCGCGTGGCGCGACGAAGAGCCGGGTAAAATGGTCCACGAGATGCGCCGCGGACCCCTCGCCGAGCTGAACCTGATCCCCCAGCGGGCCTACTACGGAACGCAGACGTCGTCGGCGATGTTCCCCGTGATCCTCTCCGAGTACTGGCACTGGACGGGGGATGACGAGGCCTTGCGCCGCTATCGCGATGCCGCATTGCGCACCTTCGAGTGGGCGGAGCATTTCGGTGACCGCGACGGAGACGGGTTTCTCGAGTACGTCAAACGATCTCCGAAGGGACTCAAGAACCACGCATGGAAAGATTCCGACGAGGCCATCCGCTACCCGGATGGGACGCTGGTCGAGAACCCTATCGCCACGGTCGAAGAGCAGGCGTACCACTTCCTGGCCCTCGAGCGTATGGGAGAAGTTCTGCTCGCGCTGGATGAGGAGCAGCGCGCGGAAGGGTTTCTGTCCCGGGCGCGGGAGCTGAAGACCCGCTGGCACGATGCATTTTGGATGGAGGACGCCGGCTTCTACGCGATGGCGCTGGACGGCGCGAAGCGGCCGGTCCGCTCGATTGGTTCGAACGCGGGCCATGCGCTGGCGACCGGGATGGTCCCGCCGGAGTTCGCGCGGAGGGTTGCGGATCGGCTGCTCGCGCCCGATCTCTTTTCCGGCTGGGGCGTGCGCACACTCTCGGCTGATCACCCCGCGTACAACCCGTTCGGCTATCACCTGGGCACGGTGTGGCCGGTCGAGAACGCCACCTTCGCCCTCGGCTTCAAGCGGTATGGGCTGGACGAGCACACCGAGTGTCTCTTCTCTGCCCTGTACGACGCCGCCGCGCAGTTCAGCGGCCGGCGCCTGCCCGAAGCGCTGGGCGGCCATGCCCGCGATGCTGTGCCCATCCCCACGGTGTACCCGACGTCGAACAGCCCGCAGGCGTGGAGTGCGAGCGCAACGCTGCAGCTCCTGCAGGCGATACTCGGGATCTACCCGTTCGCACCGGCGCGGCTGCTCGCGCTGGTACGTCCTCGGCTGCCGCCGTGGCTCCCCGAGCTGACGCTGCGCAACCTGCGCGTTGGAGATGCCACCGTCTCCCTCCGCTTCCACCGCAACGCGGACGGCTCCGCCGATCACGAGGTCCTCGAGAGGCAAGGAACGCTCGTGATCGTCGGCTCACCACCACCCCAAGCGCCGGACGAAACGCGGAGCTGGGGCGAGCGGCTCAAGGAATGGTCCGTCGAGCATGCTCCCGGCCGAACCGCGCGAGCGCTGCGGATCGCGCTCGGCCACTCGGATGCCCCGCGGGCGGCCAATGGCGGGCGGGCAGAGACGCCCTAGGCGATCCCCGCCTGGCGTGCATGCCGCGGGGAGGGCTGCTCTTCGCCGGAATATTCGTGGTTTCGGCGGGCGGCGCGGTTGGTGAGCGTCGTGAGGAGCGACGGGGCCAGCGGGGTCGCGAGCTGCATCCCGCGCATCTCCCGCCTGCGGGTGACTGACGGCAGCAGCCGGTTGATCAGGCCGAGAGCATCCGCCATCGCTCCGGGAAACAGGCCATTGGCAATGCGCTGCACCAGAGCGGGAACGGTGAGCGTCACCTCCGCCTCGCCGCGGCGCGTCGCCTTGACGATGCGCCGCGCGGCTCGCTCCGCGCCCGTGGTGAGCAGCGGCAGCGAGTCCGCCACGCTGAACCACGTCCACTCCCGCGCAGCGTCCCCGCGGAAAAATGCATTGGGCGGGGAGCCGGTGCGCATGAGCCCCGGCACTATGGTGGTGACGCGAATTCCGGCGCGTGCAAGCTCCGCCCTCAATCCTTCCGAGAGCCCTACCAGCGCGAACTTGGATGCGGAGTACGGAAGCAGATGTGGTACCGCGACCTTGCCGCCGATCGAGGTGATGTTGACGATGCGGCCCCGCCGGCGGCGCCGCATGTGCGGCAGCACGGCGAAGATGGTGTGGAGGGCGCCATAGAAGTTTGCTGCCATGATGCGCTCGAAATCCTCGACGTCCATCGCGCCTACCGGCCCGACCTGAATGATGCCGGCGTTGTTGACGAGGATGTCAATAGGCCCGGCGTCCGCCTCCACCTGGCGGACCATCTCCTCGACCTGTGCGCGGTCCGATACATCGCAGGAAATGGCGAGCACCAGCGCGCCACGCCGTTCGAGGTCGCGCCGGGCCGCCGCCAGCCCCTGCTCGTCGCGCGCACAGATCACCACCCGGCATCCTTCGGCGGCGAATTCCCGGGCCAGTACCAGTCCCAGCCCCCGCGAGCCGCCCGTGATCAGCACCCGCTGCCCCGCGAGCGTCGTTTCTCGCTGCCGGAGCAAGGCTTCCCTGGCGATAGCCAGCAGCCCCGCGGCTGCGGCGGCTTGAACCAGCCGCCCGGCGAACCCCGTGGCGGGGGCTGCGGCCCGCTCGACACGAATGTCGGCTCGTTTCATGGTCAATGCACGTGGCTGCTGCCGTCGGCGTGAATGTGGGTGCTTCCGGCACCCGCTCCTTCGCCAGACGATGGGCGCATCGCCGCGTACTCGTCGGGGGAAAGCTCGGGAAGCCTCTGAAGAATGGCGACGATCCCCCATAGCTGCTCGTCGCTGTGCGTTTCGCCGAAGGCGGGCATCCCGGTCATCTTGATGCCGTGCTTCAGGATCCAGAACGCTGCCGCGGGGTCTTCGGCCCGGCGATCCAGACGGGGCGGGCGCGGGTTCAGACCCGCGCCGATCTCGGACCGCTCGACACCGGGCGCGCCACGGCAGATAACGCACATCTCGTCGTAGTGGACGAATCCTTCGGCGAGCTGCGCCGAATCTCCGAGTGGCGGCACCTGGACTTGATCAGCGCGTGACTCGATCGACCGCTCCGTCAGGTTGTGTACCGCCCAACGAGTGAGGCCATTGTGCGGCTCGCTGGCCGCGATGTTGTAGGCGCCCGAGAACAGCACGATCGCACCGACGATGCCCAGCACGACCAGCGTCAACACGGCTCCAAGCACGATCTTCACCGTTCTCCCCTTTGCAGTGAGTCGGCGGTGGCGTGGCGGGCATGCGGAGAGTTCGAGAGAGCGGACCAGCCGCCGCCGAAGCGGCTATCAACAGTACCCTTGACCAGCGAGAATAGCAGCAGCAGTGCGCCCGCTACCATGTCGTTGAGGGTTTGCACGCCGCCCCCGTAGCCGAGCAGCCAGGGCGCCACGAGCAGCCAGAGGCCGGTGGCGGTGTTCACCCGCCGCAGCGGCCGCGTCACCCCGCTGATCGCGATGATGGCGAAGGTGGCGGCAACCGGACCCGCAATGCGGTCGTTGATTTCGGCCGGCGCCCCATAGCCGAGCAGGGCCGGTGCCGCCATGAGCCAGATGCCGACAAGCGTGCTGCCGATGCGGGCCCAGACGCCGCGGTCCATCACCCGATCTCCCGGCTAGGCATCAGCGGTTCCCCAGAAGGTTTTCCACTTGGAATGGCCTAGGTCCGACTGCCGCTTGACGTACTGCAGGCTCGCGAGCATCTCGTCGGTGGCCGGACCGATCATCACCACTGAAATCACGGCCGATGCGAGGCACAGGGTGCACCAGGCGCCGACTACGAGCGGCTGGGACATCACCAGAGCAATGCTCACGATGCCGAGGGGGCCGACGGCGATGCCGAAGAGGATCACGATCCACGGCATGGTCTTCCAGCGGCGGGTACCGCCGATGGCGCCGGTGACCGCATCTGCCAGGTAGCCGATGGCGCCGAGCGCGGCATCGGGAATCGGGAGGACGCCCGACAGCTTCGAGGTCAGCACCTGGCGGGTGCCATCGCCGAAGAAAGGCTCCCAGATGGTGCGGACCCAGTCGAGCTGGAAGGCGGCCAAGTAGCTCGCGATGAAGAGGCCGGCGGTCGCCGCGCCAACCAGGGGCAGGCGCTGCGACCAGGTTGACGGGTTATAGCTCCAGCCGGGGGGTGCGTCCGAATCGGTCACGAAAGCTCGATGTGCACCTGGAGCGGGTCGCCCTCAACGGCCAACAGGTTTGCAAGAGTCCGGGCGCCGCGCCGTTCAAAATGAAGGGTTACGCGCGAGCCGCCTACCCGGAGGTCAGAAACCAGCAGGCTTCGCATGAAAGGCGGCAGCAGCGGCTCGCGCACGTGCAGCACGCCCGCTGGCGCATCTGGAAGAATACCGGTCGCTGCTTGGAGCAGCATGAAAAAGGCGCCGGCCGCCCACGCCTGTGGCGAGCAGCTCACCGGGTACTGCACGGGTACCGAGCCGTGGGCCCGCTCCATGCCGCAGAAGAGCTCTGGCAGGCGATGATAGCGCATTCCGCTCGCCGCATCGTGCAGGGCGGAAAGTATGGGCAATGCAGCGTAGGTATGGCCCGTGAGAGAAAGCCCGAGGCCTACGATAGCATTGTCGTGCGGCCAGACGGAGCCGTTGTGGTAGCTCATCGGGTTGAACACCGGGTGCGCGGAGCTGAGCGTCCGCAAGCCCCAGCCGGAGAACATTCCGGGCCCGCAGAAGTGCTCCGCCATCCGCATGGCCTGAGCGGGAGTGGGCACCCGGCTCCACAACAAATGGCCCGCGTTGCTCGTAGCGGTGGGGATGGGGCGCTTGGCGCCATCCAGCGCGAGGGCGAAGGTGCCGAGTTCGTCTACCCAGAAGCGCTCGATGATCTGCTGTCGCAGCATCAGGGCCTGGAAGCGCAGCTCTGCGGCGCGTTCGGGCTCGTCCAACGCATCGAAGAGGTACGACATCCGCAGCTTGGCGTCGTGCACATAGCCCTGCACTTCCACCAGGGCAATCGGCGGTTCCGGCAGAGTGCCGTCGGGAAAGGGAACGCCATCTCCCGAGTCTTTCCAACCTTGATTCGCGAGCCCCTTGTCGGAAGTACGGGAATATTCGACGAAGCCGTCCCCGTCCAGATCGCCGTAGTCGTCGATCCAATCAAGGGCGCGGGTGGCGTTCGGCAACAGGTCGCGCACGAGCTCCGTGTCCCCCGTCCACCGCCACGCCTCATGCAACAGAATCAGCCAGAGCGGCGTGCCGTCTATCGTCCCGTAGTAGGGCACGTGGGGAATTTCGCCCGAGCGTGCCATTTCTCCGCGGCGGATCTCGTGCATGATGCGCCCCGGCTGCTCCTCGGTGTACGAATCTTCCTTGGTGCCCTGATGCCGCGCCAGGTAGCGCAGAGTGTCACGGGCGATGTCCGGGTTGACGGAAAGCGTTTGCAGCGAGGTGATGATCGAGTCGCGGCCGAACGCCGTCGAGTACCAGGGGATGCCGGCGGAGATCACCTCTTCTCCGTCTGCGCGGACATAGAGCGCCCGCAGATCTCCCACCGCCTGATCTATCGAGGCATTGAACTGCTCGACATCCGAACTCCAACTCGTGCAGTGCTCGCGCCAGCGCTCGTAGAGGCGAATTAGGGGGCGGCGGCGCTGTTCGAGTCCGGCTAGCTCCGCTGGTGCCGGGAGCACCCCGGTGGGCTGCGGCACGATCTGCCACTCGATGGAGCGGGACTCGTTGGATTCTAGCGTAAACCGCCAGCACGCGCGGCCGGGTGCGACCTCCGCGGCAGGCGAGGAAAAGATGAGTTGGGTACGCAGCAGCTTGCCATCTACACCGCGGTAGCTGAAAACGATGGTGCCGTCTTCTACGAGCGGCTCGTAGAACTGACCGCGTTCTTCGCGGCGCCAGCCGCGGACCTCGAAGATGTCCGCGAAGTCGGCGCCCGTCTCGAGCTCGAACCAGTATTCGATGGGGCGGGTGAGAAAATTGGTCAGCGTCACCCGCTCGCTAAAGCGGTCGTCGAGCAACAGTTCGCGGCGAATGTGCACACTGTTTTTCGGGTCGCGCGGGTCGCCGCCGAAAGCGCCGTCTGAAACGGCTAGATCGAATTGCGCGGCGTACATCTTACTTGCTTGCGCCGAGAGCAAGGATGGCGGGCCGCCGGCGAAGCGCAACGCATAGTGGCTGAGGAAGCGCGTGTCATCGCGGAACAGGCCGAGCCCGCACCGGCCGGGCGGGTCGATGTCTCCGTGCGCGTTCACGAGCAGGAAGAGACGTTCGTGCTTGAGCGTCAGCGTATCGCCTGCATCCGACTCGCTGAGGCAGTCGATCGCGGGGTAGCCGACCGCCTCTTCCATCGAGATGGGTTCGAGCGCTTCTAGAACCTGAGGGTTCACGGGCTTTGCTTCACCTGAAGTTGGGGGCTCATGCAGCACCGACGACAGCCCTTCGAGAATTGGCGTGGCGGTTCCCGGCGAGACGCTCGAACAGTTCCTCGTACTGGGCCACCATCCGGTCGCGGCTGAACCGCTGCACCGCGCGCTCGCGGCAGCGCCGGCGGTCGAATGCATCAAGCGGGCCGCCGTAGCGGATCACATCGGCCATTTCGGCCATGTTGTTCACCACGAAGCCGGTCACACCTTCGTCCACCAGTTCGGGAACACTGCCGCGCGGGAAAGCGACCACGGGACAGCCGGAGAGCATCGCCTCGATGATGACCAGCCCGAACG
>JBBSMO010000035.1:0-10897 GCA_038233155.1 Longimicrobiales bacterium | reverse complement strand
GGCCGAGGTCACTCGGCGGCAGGTTTCTTCCGCGTCCGGCTGCCGCGCGAGCGGCCGCCCCGTGAACGGCTGCGCGATGGGCGGCTCGCCGTGGTATCGCCCTTTTCTTGCTCGCCTGCGCCGGAATCTGCGGCGCTGGCGGTCTGCGCCGGAGCAGGGACATCGCCGGAGGCGGCGCGGCGTTTATAGTCGCTCGCCCACTGCTCGATCAGCGAGTTGGCACGTTTCGCTCCCATCACCTCGCGTACCCGGTCCGGCTGCTCCTGCAAAGCGAGGAATACGTCGCTGCCGAACTCGCTCAACAGATTTTCCGCCGTCTTGGCGCCGATGCCCTTGTACGAGTTGGTTAGATAGGCACGGATCGCATCGTTGTCCTGCGGCAGATTGAGGCTCGCGGCATCCAAGACCGGAGCAGCCGCTGCCGCTTTCCGGCCAGCCGGCGCCTTTCGGGTTCGCGAACGCTTCGCCGCCGGCTTCTTCTCGCCAGCCGGCGCCGCGGCGGTCTCATCTCCGCCCGTAGCGGCGACAGCACCCACGATCTGGCCGGGTAGCAGTGGTGGCGGCCCCTCGGCGGCGGTGCCGCCCTTGGACTTGCGGCGCCCGCGCCGGGACCGGGACGGCTTCTTTGCCTCGGCCGCGGCCGTGTCTTCCTCCGGCTCGCTATCCGGGCCAGCCGGCTTTCCGGACGCCTTGGCGGGGGTTGCCTCTTGCGCCGGCGCGGCCGCGGTCTCTGCCGCCGGGGCTCCGGCCGAGACGACCTGGCCGGGCAGCAGCGGTGGCGGCCCCTCTGCCGCTCCCCCGCCCCGTCGTCCTCTGCCTCGCGACGGTGTGCGCCCGCGCGAGCTCGCGGCTGCAGCGGCGGGCTCCTTCCCCGCTGCTTCCCTTTCCGCTGCGGGGGCCGCGGCGGCATCGGTAGCTGGTGCGGCGGCAGCCGCACCAGCCGGTGCTTTAGCGGCCTTGCCGCCGACTTTGACCTCATAGTGCTGGGTATCCGACCGGTCCAGATCCACTATCTCATCATCGTGAGCCTGGCGAAGGAATCGGCTGAACTTCGGAAAGCCATGATTGGCTTCATCGAAGGACGGGTTGATGTCCAGCATCTTCCGCTTCACATCCCCGTCGCGAACCCCATTCTCCTGCGAACCGCCCAACTCGCGGACGGCGGTCTGCAAGAGCGCGTACGCGGCGTTGATGTCGTCCGCCAGCACCGTCGGCTCGATCTGCGCCGGCACGGCGGCAGGCGTGGCTGCAGGCTGTGCGCGCGCGGACGAAGAGCGCGAGGCCGGTCGTCCCGCGGGGGCAGGCGCTGGCGATTCCCCGTTCAGCATGATTTCGTACTGCCCGTTCTGCCCCTTCTTCAGCCGTATCAGGCCTTTGCCCGCGGCTTCGGTCACGAAGCGCGAGAACTTGCTGTAGCCGAGCTGCTTCTCGTCAAACTTGGGGTCCAGGTCCAACATGACCTGCTTGAGACGGTCCGCCCGCATGGTGTCGTTGTTTGAGGCCATGCGCTCCGCGGCGCGCTGCACCAGCTCCCACGGGTCCTCACCCGGCGTCTTGTCCTCGTCGCCGGCGCGGGTAAGCCCGGAAAGCGAGTGATACGAGTAGTACTCGTCGCAGTTCTGAATGAGGAGGTCGCTGGACGATTCGCGCATCCCGACGCCGATCACGTACTTGCCGTACTCCTTCAGCTTCAGCACGCAGCTCGAAAAGTCCGAGTCGCCAGTGAGCAGAATGAAGGTGCCGATTTCGGGGCGGGTGAAGACCAGCTCCATCGCGTCGATCGCCATACGGAGGTCGGTCGCATTCTTCTTGGCGGAGCCGTACGCCGGGGCGAAGATCAGATCGATCGACGATTCCGCCAATGGTACGATGTACTGCGGGTAACGCCGCCAATCTGCGTAGGCGCGCTGCACCGCGACCTTGCCGCGGATGACCTCGGAGTTCAGCAGCGCCTTGAGCTCCTTCCCCAAGTCACTGCGGATTCCCATCGTCACATTGTCGAAATCGATCAGGAGCGCCGCGTTCGGCGCGGGATGAAATGGTTCGTAGCCCTGGTGCATCACGCGCCGGGCCGGGTTCGGTATCATGGTTTGGTTGCTAATCTGTTTTTCCGTTGTGCGGCCCCCTCCGCCTCTCGCCGCGACTCTCGCGGCGGATGGCTGGAGCGGTGCCAATGAGTTGTCTTGTCCGCCTCAGTTTCGCCTAGACGATTCTTCGGCGCTTATCATTCGCGACAGTTCTACCCGTCGCACTTTCCCGCTGCCCGTCATGGGGAACGAGTCGAGGAAGCGGACCAGGTCCGGCACCTTATAGCCGGCGAGCGCTTCCTCGCAAAAATCCTTGATCTCCTCTCCCGTAACGATGGCGCCCTCGACGGGCACCACGCAGGCGCAGGTGAGTTCGCCCAGCACCTCGTCAGGGAGCCCCACCACCGCCACGTCCAACACCGCCGGGTGCGCCTGCAACCGGTCTTCCACTTCGCGCGGGTACACGTTGAACCCGCCGCGGATGATCATTTCCTTGCGGCGCCCCAGCACGTGCAGGTAGCCCTCCTCGTCCAACATCCCGAGATCTCCCGTGAGGAAGAAGCCGTCCGGGGTGAAGGCGTGCGCGGTTTCGCCGGGTTGCCGGTAGTAGCCCTTCATCAGCCCGGGCCCGCGAATCGCCAGCTCGCCTACCGACTCGATCGGGAGCAGCGTTCCGTCCAGATCGAACACCCTCACCTCGATGCCGTCGATCGGCTGCCCGACCGTCGCTATCTGCTTTCCCGAGGGGTCTGCCGGCCGTGTCAACGCCACGGTCGAACCCGTTTCGGTGAGGCCATACGCGACCCGCACGTCCGGTACCAACTCTCGCCGTACGCGCAGGACCAGATCCTCCGCGACCGGCGCCCCGGCGATGATGCCCGTCCTCAACCAGCGGAGCCGCCGCCCGGGCAGCGACGACTCCCGAAGCTCCGTAACGAAGGTGGTCGGCACCCCGTGATGTACCGTGACCCGCTCGCTCTCGATCAGGTCGAGCGCCTCGGCGGCATCCTGTTCCTCCTGCAACACCAGGCAGGCCCCGGCTAATGTCGTGCCGATCACCCCCGGGCCCAAGCCAAACACGTTGAACAGCGAAACGAGGCCGAATACCACATCGGTCTCGGTCAGGCCGATCGCCCCCACCGTGGCGGCGGCGGTGGCAACCAAGTTGGTGTGCGTCAAAACCACACCCTTCGGCTTCCCCGTGGTCCCGGACGTGTACAGAATCGCAAACACGTCCTCGTCCGGCTGCACCCGCGGCTCTGGGAAGGGGCGTCCCTCGCCGCTCGACAGCAGATCTTCGAACTGGAATACCCGGTCGTCGTACCACAGGTCCTCCTCGCCCACCGAGATCACGTACTGCAGCTCCGGCAGCGACGTAAGAAAGCTCTCGAAGCGGGCCAGGTAATCGATCCCGCTGTAGCTTTCCGCGGTTACGACCGCGACCGCTTCCGAGTGGCGCAGCATGTACTGCAGCTCGGGTGCAGTGTGCTTCGGGTACAACGGTACGATCACGGCTCCGAGTTTCGCCGCGGCAAAGACCGCGACCACGAACTCGGGCCAGTTGGGCAGGTTCAGGGCGATGCGGTCTCCCGCCTCTATTCCCAGCCCGTGCATGCCAGCGGCCAACGAGCGGGACTGCGCGTCGAGCTGCCGGTAGCTTAGGCGCCGCTGCTTCAGGACCACAGAGGTCCTCTCCGGGTTTTCACGCGCCTGCAGCGCGAGACAGTCCCCCACCGAAAAACCCGCAAAGCGCTCGCGAAGCGCCATCGACCCTCCATGCGACATGAACACCCGCCAAAAAGCGCGGTCAACATAACTGCCGCACAAGGTGCCGTCAAACAGGTATCGGCATGGTCCGGGAGCCATTTACGCCGGCCGCACCCGCGCCGGGCACGAACGTTTTGACAGCCTAGCACCCGCACTCTATTTTCGGCCCCCGCTCACCCGCTCTATAGCCGCCCGAGCACCAACCAGCGTTGCCGATCCCGCCGCACCTGCAGAAACTCAACCCGGAGCAGCGACGGGCAGCCGGAACCACCGAGGGGCCGCTCCTGGTCCTCGCAGGCGCGGGCTCCGGCAAAACACGCATGCTGGTGCACCGCATCGCCCACCTCCTCTACCTGGGCGTGCAGCCGCGCAGGATCGTAGCTGTGACCTTCACCAACCGCGCGGCTAGCGAGATGCGCGAGCGGGTGGCCGCGATCGGCGGGCAGTCCGTGCGCGGGATCACCCTCTCGACCTTTCACTCGCTCGGCGCTCGGCTGCTTCGCGAGCACGGCGAGACGGTCGGGCTGCCACCGTCCTTCTCGATCTACCCGGCGGGTGACCAGCTCGCGCTCGTCAAGCGCATCATGAGCGAGGAGGTGCATGTGGCCGCAACAGCGGGCGATGACCGTTACGACCCGCGCCGCGTACACCAGCAAATCTCCGGCTGGAAGAACCGGCTGCTCTCGCCGCGAGAGGCGCGGCAGGAAGTGATCGAAGGGAAGATGAAGCATAATCGCGATGATGATTACGATGTGTTGGCGGCAGACGTCTATCCGCGCTACGAAGATTCGCTCCGCGCCGCTGGCGCCTGCGACTTCGATGACCTGCTCCTGCTGCCGGTGCGGCTCCTCAGCGAATCTGCCGAAGCGCGCGAGGCCGTCTGGCGGCGCTGGCACTACGTCATGGTGGACGAATACCAGGATACGAACGGCGCGCAACTTGAAATGGCGCGCCTGCTCGCCGGCCCGCGCAAGAATCTGTGCGTGGTGGGAGATGACGACCAGTCGATCTACGCCTGGCGCGGGGCGGACCTGCGCAACATTCTGGATTTCGAGCGCCACTACCCCGGCGCGCAGACGGTTATCCTCGAGGAGAACTACCGCTCGACCCAGCGGATCTTGGGCGCCGCCAACAGCGTCATCGCCGGCAACAGCGACCGCAAGCCCAAGCAGATGCGCACGTCCAACGGCCCCGGCCCGTTGATCGGGCGCTGGGAGTTCGGCGACCAGACGACCCCCGGAGAGGAGCAGGAGGCGGAGATGGTTGCCCGCGAGATCTCCTTGCGGCGCTTCCACGAAAAGCTGGATTGGGGCGATTTCGCGGTGCTGTATCGGACCAATCTGCAGGCGCGGCCCATCGAAGAAGCACTGCGGGCGAGCAACATTCCCTACCGGGTGATAGGCGGCACCTCGTACTTCGACCGCAAGGAAATCGCCGATGCGGTCGCCTACTTCCGGGTAGTTCTGAACCCGCGGGACGAGATCTCGTTGCGGCGCATCATCAACTATCCAACCCGCGGCATCGGCCGGACCACGGTGTTCAGGCTGCTCGAAGCGGCACGGGAACAGGGCACCCGCCTGTGGGAGACCATCGATGCCGCCGAGCTGCCGGCCTCGCTTTCTCCGGCCCGGCAGGCGGCGGTGAGGGAATTCGCCGCTCTGATCAACGAATTGCGCGAGTCACTTGAGAGAACGCGGGCGGCGATTTCGGAAGGCGTGCGCGACATTTCCCTGCGAGCTTGGGCGGATGAGGCTCTGCTCTCCATCGCCCTGGAAGATGCCATCCGAGCCGAAAACAAGTCGGATCGCGGCGCCGAAGCGCGCGTAGACAACCTGCGCGACTTCCTGGATGCGCTCGGCCGCTTCGAGAACCGGGCCTGGGCGGAGTTACCCCTCCCGGACGAAGAGGCGGAGTGGCAGCCGCCCTCGTTGACCGCCTTTCTCGAGCGCGTCTCTTTAGTCGAGGACGCCGAGCGGAGCGCGGAGGACGCGGGTGAGGCCGCCGGCAATCAGGTCATCCTGATGACGCTGCACAGCGCTAAAGGGCTCGAATTCAGCCACGTATTCATCGTCGGCCTAGAAGAGGAGATCCTGCCGCACGGCCGCTCCGTCGCCGATGCGGGAAAGGGCGGGCCGGACCCCATCGCGGAGGAACGCCGCCTCTTCTACGTTGGCCTTACCCGGGCCCGCCACCGCCTCACCCTGTCCGGCTGCCGCACCCGCCGCCGCGGAAAGGAGATCACCGTCCGGCTGCCATCGCGCTTCCTCAACGAAATCCCGGCCGAGCTGATGGACCTGCGGACCGGCGACAGCCAGAGTTCGCTCAGCGCCGAAGACAGCGCCGAGCTCAAGGTCAATTTCTTCTCGCAAATGCGGGAGATGTTGGAAGATTCTTGAAATGCGGAATGCGGAATGCGGATTGCGGATTGCGGATTGCGGAAGTTCAAGGTTGTCATTCTGAGCGCAGCGAAGAATCTCCCGCCCGCGGCGCCCTCACTGTCCGCCCCCCTTTTTGCCCCGGCCCCCGCCTAGAGAAAACCCCCGCAGCCCAACGGCTGAAGTCGCGGCTGGAACCACACAAAGTCCGCCTTCGCGGACTGGTGCCCTCTCGACTCCTTCGGCTCTCCCAGTTCGACAAGCCTCGGGCGGTTCTCCCTTCCCCCCAGAAACCCCCTCTCCCTACCCCTCTCCCCGCAAGGGGGAGAGGGAACTCTGCACCTGTTGCTGTTCTCCCTTCCCCCCTTGCGGGGGAAGGGCCGGGAAAGGGGGGTCCTGGGGGCACGGGAAGTGGGAGGGGGGGTGCCGGGGGAAAGAACTGGGGAAGGGGGGTCGTGGGGTGACGGCTCGTAGAAAGGGGAGCCGAGCCTGCGCGAGCGGGGGGAGCCGAGCCTGCGCGCGCGGGGTTATTCCCCCGGCTGCGGCGGCAGCGCGCCCAGCAACCGCAGCACATTGTCAGCAGCATTTCCATCCCATACCGCGCGCATCACCGCGACTGCCGACGCGCCCGCCGCGATGCAGCCGGCAGCGTTGACCGCGGTAATGCCACCCAGCGCGACGGTCGGCACACGCGCGCCAGCACAGGCGCGGGCAAGCCCCGCGACGCCCAGCGGCGGCGCCTTGCCGGGGACAGCGAAGACGGGGCTGACGGTGACGTAGCTTGCCGCTCGTTCCGCCTGCACCGCCGCGGCCGAATGGCGTGACACTCCGATCAGCATTCCGGGCGGAAGAGAATCGCGCAGCAAGGGGATGTCGTGCTCGCGGTCCGGCAGGTGAACGCCGTCCGCGCCTGCCTCTATAGCGATAGCGGGGCTGCCGTGGATGAGGATGGTTGCGCCAGTGCCGCGGCATTCGCGTACGAGCGCCCGGGCGGCAGCCAGGAGTTGCGGTTGCGGGAGGCGTGGCTCCCGCAGCAGAATGGCGATGCGGGCACCGCCGGCCCGCGCGGCGGAAACGGCCGCGCTGATCGCCGCTTCGTTCGCCGACGGGGTGATGGCGAGCAGCCGGAACGAAAGAGCCCGCGGCCGCTCCGCCGGCGGCGTCACGTGCCCATCAGGCCCGCCATCGGTGAGGATGCCCGGGCATACAGCCGCTCGGGGATGCGGCCGGCGCTGCGTGCAAGCAACCCGGCCTCGATGGCGAGGCGCATCGCACGCGCCATCTGCACCGGGCGCTCGGCCTCGGCGACCGCAGTGTTCAGCAGGACGCCGTCCGCGCCGAGTTCCATGGCGAGCGCGGCGTCGCTGGCCGTGCCGATGCCGGCATCGATGATCAGCGGAGTGTCCGGAATCAGCTCGCGGATGATCCGCAGGTTGTACGGGTTGCGCAGCCCCGCGCCAGACCCGATCGGCGCGCCCAGGGGCATCACGGCGGCGCACCCCATACCGGCTAACTTGCGGCAGGTGACGGGGTCGTCGTTGGTATACGCGAAGACGTCGAAGTCATCTGCGATCAGCTCTTCCGCGGCGCGCAGGGTGTGCTCGACGTCGGGGAAGAGGGTGCGATCATCGCCGATCACCTCGAGCTTGATCCACGAGGTGCCCAGCGCTTCGCGCGCGAGCTGCGCGGTGAGGATCGCATCGCGAGCGGTTTGGCAACCCGCCGTGTTCGGCAATAGCGCTACGCGCCCGAGCGGCAGCAGCTCGAGAATGCTCTCTCCGGAGGCGCCGGACAGATCGATGCGGCGGATCGAGACCGTCACGATCTCCGCGCCCGACGCATCCAACGCGTCCAGCATGGTCTGCGGGTCTGGGTAGCGCGAGGTGCCGAGCAGCAGCCGCGACTGGAAGTGGCGGCCCGCAAGCTCGAGCGGCGGGCAGGCGGCTTCAGCCACCTTGCATCGCGCCGATCACATCCAGCTCATCCCCCTCTGCTACGCGCGTCTCGGGCCAGCGCTGCCTGGGTACCACGGCGCCGTTGCGGGCGACCGCAATCCCGTGGCGGGACGGGTCGAACCCCATCTCCCGTAACACGGCGGTAAGGGTACCCCCGGAAGTTTCGCGATCTTGTCCGTTGATGCGGATCGGCGTGATGGTCTGCATTTTCGCGTCGCTAAATGTACGGCCCGCTTCCGCACGGCGTTCAGCGCGCGGCGAAGCGGTTCAAGCCAAAGGGTTGGATGTCTTCCGGTACACGGCCGGTCAGCAACAGATCCGCCACGCGGCGGGCGGTCACCGGCGTGAGCAGCACACCATTTCGATAGTGGCCAGTGGCGATGAACAGATCGGGCAGCGGAGTTTTTCCCATGATGGGCGCATTGTCCCGCGCCGCTGGCCGCAACCCCGCGTACATGCCGTCAATCTCCAGATCGTAGATGCCGGGTACCGTCTCCCAGGCATCGCGGAGCAAATCGAGCGTTGCGCCGGCCGTGAGCGTCGTATCGAAACCCGCTTCCTCGCTCGTCGCCCCGATGACCAGGCGGCCGTCGCTCTTGGGCGCCAGGTAGACGCGGCGGGTGCGGATCACCTTATCTATTGTGAGCAGCTCCGGCATCCGCAGCGCTATCACCTGCCCTTTCACCGGGCGGACGGGGGGCACGGCGGCGGCTGGCAACCCGGCGCGCATCAGCAGGCGCGACCAGGCACCCGCGCACACCAGCGTCTGCCGCGCCCCGAGCAATACCGGTTCACGATCTGCATCTGCCCTACGCACCCAGGCACCGCTGGCGCGGCCGTTCTCTACCTCGATCCGAATGGCCTCATGACCCTCGAGCAGGGTCCCTCCGGCTGCAGCGAAGGCAGCGCGCAGAGCGAGCCGCATACGGCGGGGGTCCACCTGATGATCGGCCGGAGAGGAAACGGCGGCTACGACTGCGGGGGCGAGATGGGGTTCCCGGCGCCGTGCTTCGCGCCCCGTGAGCCACTCGGTGGGCAGGTTTTGCCGCTGCTGAAACTCGTAGTGGCGCCGCAGCCAGGCGGTATCATCGGCATCCAGGGCGACGATCAGCGTGCCCTCGGTACGATAGTCGATGCCGCACCCGGCTTCGGCCTCGAGTTCGGCAGTCCACCCGGGGTACATGTCGAGAGATTTCCGCCCGAGCGCCAGCAAGGTCGGCTCGTCGAAGCCGGCCTCCCCGATGGGCGCCAGCATTCCCGCGGCCACATACGAGGCAGCCGACGGCGGAGCATCTCCCGGCGCGTCCCGCTCGGCGACAACCACGCGGCGGCTAGCCTTGGCGAGCTGCCAGCCGATGCCGAGGCCGATCAACCCGCCGCCGATGATCAGCACATCCGCCGGACCGGTTCCCGTCACTCCGGCAGCCCCTTGGCTAATCGCTCGGCACGCTCCTTGGTGCGGATGACGCGCACCGCGCCAGGCTTGGGCCGGATCGGCTGCCCGTGCTTCTCCGCCCACCCCTGCGTGAACTCGGCGCCGAAGAGCAAGATCAGCGACGAAAAGTAGATCCAGAGCAGGACGATAGCGAACGACCCGGCCGCGCCGAACACATCGCCTGGGTTGGTACGGCCCAGGTACAGCCCGATGCCAAGCTTTGCCAGGCTGAAGAGCAGAGCGGTGAAGGCGCCCCCGACGAGGGCGTCCCGCCAGCGGACGATGGCGTCCGGCAGCGCCTTGAAGATCGCGGCAAACAGCGCAGTGATGATTAGGAACGACACTCCGGCGTTGATCGCCTGGAGCAGAGGACCGGAGAGACCGGCGGGGGCGAGGCTCGTCAGCGCGTCGTTGAACGCCGCGAGCGCTGCAGAGAGCGCCAGCGAAACGAGGAGCAGAAAGCCGATCGCCAGTATCATCGCAAAGGAAAAGACGCGCTTGAGCAGAAAGTTCTTGACGTCGCCGCGTGTGGGGTCCGGCTCTACCTCCCAGGCGGCATTGAGGGCGATCTGCAACTGCGCGAAGGCCCCGGTAGCGCCAAAGAGGAAGGCAGCGAGGCCGAGCACGGTCGCTACCGGGCTGCCAAAGCCAGGACGATTGGCGTTTTCGACCATGGACCTGACCTGCTCGCCGCCTTGGGCGCCGAGCAACCCGCCGATCTGGCTCTGCAGCAGGCTCTGGACCTGCTCCGGCTCGATGATTGCGCCAGCCAGGAGCATCAACAGCACCAGCAGAGGCGGCAGCGAGAAGACCGTATAGAAGGATAGGGCCGCCGCGAGCCTGGGGCACCCGTCCCCCATAAACGCGAGCACGCTGCGCCAGAGAAGGCTTCCCGCCGAGTGTGTACCTGCTACGACCGCCGACGAACGCATATGATTGGGACGGCAGGGCAGCGAGCCTCCCGGGGCTCGCAAAGCTGCAGAGTGGCGAGTATGTTGCCAGAATGCAAGTGCGCGGAACGCGGTGCCCCCCACAGGTTTAGAACCTTCCCCTATGAGATCCCCCCGCCTGCCGCTCCCGTTTCGGGGGGCCGTGATCTGCGCTGGTCTGCTGCTCCCTCTGCCGCTCGCCGGGCAGGTCGGGCTGCTGCTTCCTGCCGAACCCGCGCTCGTCGAAAAGCTTTCCTTCGAGGGCGTCGAGAGCGTCGGTACGGGCGAGTTGCGGGGCGCGATAGAAACCGCTGCCACCAAGTGCCGCACCGTCTTTTTTTATCCCTTCTGCAAGTTCAGCGACGGCGGCTTCTTCAAAGAACGCAAGTTCCTGGATGCCGATGAGCTG
>JBBSMO010000034.1:0-11098 GCA_038233155.1 Longimicrobiales bacterium | reverse complement strand
GAGCGGTCTGCTTCTGGAGTGTAGCGGGTGATGGTAGCGCGCGCTGCAAAGTCGCCCAGCAGATCCGGCGGGAGATCATTGTCCGCGAGAATGTGAAAATCCAACGACGGAGCTGCTGTGGCGAGGTGGGAGAGAGTGTGCCAGATGAGCGGACGGCCGGCCAGGGGGTGCAGATGCACTGGGAGACGGGACTGCAGCGGACCCCCGGCCGGTCCGGCAAACGCCAGCAAAACGGCGGTCGGAGCAGCCATCAGTTCAGCCGCGGTGCGAGTGCGAGGCTTCGCGAAGCGGCGGAGCCCGCCGCGAACTCGCCCGCAGCGGAGCTGTCCAAGCCGTATCGTATCAACGCTGCATCGCCTCCCGGAGCCGCGCTGTGAAGGCGGCGGCAGCGGCCGCCCCGCCCTGCTCGGCCGTCTGGACGAGGGCGCTGCCCACGACTACGCCATCGGCTACTGCTGCTACGCGCCGCGCCTGTTCCGGCCGGGAGATGCCGAACCCCACGGCAACCGGCACCGGCGACGCCTGGCGCAATGCGTCCACCTCGCTTTCCAGAGTGCCCGAGATGGCCGTGCCAGCCCCGGTGACGCCGGTCCGCGAAATGTAGTACACAAAGCCTTGTGTGGAAGCAGCGATCTCACGCGCCCGCGCCGGGGGCGTGGTCGGGGCGATCAGGCGGACCAGGTCCAGAGGCGAATCGAGCAGTTGCCGCTCGATGCCGGCGTCGCTGTCCGCAGGCAGATCGGTGAGCAGAACACCTTGCGCCCCGGCGGCGGGGGCATCTGCCAGGAACCGTTCCACGCCGTCGCGGAAGATGGGGTTCAGATAGCTGAAGAGCACCACGGGCGTTTGCGAGCGCTCGCGGAAGCTGGCGAGCAGCTCGAGGGTCCAACCGAGCGAGGCACCGGCCGCAAGCGCTTGATGAGACGAAAGCTGAATGACCGGGCCGTCGGCCAGCGGGTCGCTGAAGGGGATTCCGAGTTCTATGACATCCGCGCCGGCCTCTGCAACGGCTTCGAGCACGCCCAAGCTGTCCTCCCGGGCCGGGTGCCCTGCAGTCAGGTAGAGCACGAGCGCGGCACGGTCGGCCGCGCTGCATTCCGCGAATGTGCTGCTCAGCCCCGGCACGACGTCAGACGAAGCAGTCGGTGACATCGATGCCATAGCGGTCGGCGTCCGTCGCCTTGATGATAGCTCGCTTGGGCTGCCCCGGCGGCGGGTTCGGGTCGGACAGATCCACGGTGAGCGGCTGCGTGAGGGGAACACCTAGGTCGTCGTACAGAATACGCACAGTCGGCTGCCCGACGGCGCCGGGAGTCCGTCCGGGTGCGATGACCACTGCCATTTCGAAAGTGTCCAAAATCACCACGGTACCTACAGGATAGATCCCCGTCATGCTGATGAAGGCTTTGACGAGCAGCGGATCGTAGCCGCGGGCCGGGTTTTCCCGCATTTCCCGCAGCACGTCGTCCGGGGTTCCCGGCTGCGATTGGTAGCTGCGCTTGCTGGTGGCGGCGTCGAACCCGTCCGCGATGGCGACAATTCTCGAGAACAGCCCGGGCTCCCGCGGCCGCCGCGACAATGGGTAGCCGGAAAGATCTCGCTTCATGTGGTGCTCGTACGCCATCAGCATCGCGCGAAGTGGCAGCTCTGTGAAATTTTGCATGTCGAACAGAGAGAGCAAACCTTCCGCCGGGTGCTCTTGGATCAGCGCCCATTCCTGGTCCGTCAGCCCGCCTGGCTTGGTGATCACCTCGATCGGCATCCGAAGTTTGCCGATGTCGTGCATGAGCGCGCCCAAGCCCAGTTCGTACAACTGCCGGCGCTTCAGCCCGAGCTTTTTTCCTAGAGCAACGCTGAAGATGCAGACATTCACCGAATGCGTAAAGGTGTAGTCATCGTACTCGCGCAGCGCCGTCATACCCATGATGGACGTTTCGTTGGTGAGCACCTGGTCCACGATGAGCTGTACCGAGCGCTTCACGCGGCGCAGGCTAAGCCCCTTGCCCATGCGAACGCCAGTCATCACCTCTCGCACGGCCGCGACAGATTGCGTGAACGTGCGCTTGGCGATCTCCTTGGAAGATGCCGGATCCAGCGGCGACTGGCTGTTCTCGAGCAACTCGCCCACGGAGATATTGCGCACGACGCTGCGCTCGAGGTGCTCGTCAAGCGCCTTGAACGGGTGCTCGGACTGGGGTTCGGAACCCAGCAGGCTCAGCAGCGCCGTCCACTCTCCCTCGTCAGCCCCGGCGGCGACTTCAATTTGACCTACCCCGTGCCGCTGAAGAGTACGGGCGACACCGCTGAAGGTGGCGTAGCTGGAAAGGTCCACGCGCAGCCGGAGATCATTGACAAAGCACAGATCGTCTATGTAGCGCAGGGTGATGCTGCCCTCGCGTTGCTGTAGCTGGCGGGCGGCGGCGGCTAGTTCGCCCAGCGCGTTCTGCACCGTCTGATTCTCGATCGGGTAGAGCAGAAGCGCCCGCGTAGCGGAGTGGAGCGCGAAGACGAACTCTCTGGCTTCCGTTTGGAGGGCGCGGTCCGCGGCTCCGGTTGAATCAGGGAGGGGTGCGCGGGCACCAGCGAGTGCCGCCGGGTTCATCCGAGCCCCCGGCGCAACGCGCGCCCCACCGCCGAGCGAACCACCGCGTCGCTGTCTGCTGCTGCGGCGCGCAAGGCTTTGTCGCCCGCGGGCAGGCCAATGCGGCCGAGGCCGAGCGCGGCAGCGGCGCGCACCTCCGGATCTGCGCGGCGGCCGAGCCAGCTCTTGCCGTTCAGCAGGCGGTTTAGAACGCCGACGCCAGCGGGGCCGGCGAGGCTTCCGTAGGCTTCGAAAACGGCGATGCGCTCGGTGACATCGACATCGGAACGGCCGTCGTTGATGAGAGCTTCCAACGGTGCGCGTGCGGGAGAGAAGCGCAGTTCGCCGAGCGCCCGCGCGGCAGCGATCCGCACCTCGCGCTCGTCGTCCTCCAGGCAGCGGACGAGTGCTGCGGCGGCCGACGAGTTGCGGATCTCCTGCAGCGCCAGAATTGCGGCGACCCGCACCTCCGCCTGCGGTGCAGCCAGCAGCCGGCTCAGCGGTGCAGCGGCGTGCGAGAGACGGAGCTTGCCCACCCAGTGTGCAGCCGCTGCGGCGAGCGCCGGGTCATCTTCGGCGAGCAAGTGCACGACCTGATCCGGGTGGGCAGCGGCAAGGCGGCCGACGGCATCTCCGATCGCACGGCGAAACTCCGGCCTCGGCGTGGCCGCCTCTCCGCGCAGCAGCGCACCGAGCGCCCGCGCGGGCAAAAGGCCTAGAAACGCAGCAAAACCAGGATCGGCCCCGGCGCCTGGCATTGCCTCTGCCGACTGCAGAAGCTGATCGATGCTCTCCGGGGAGACGAGCTCATCCATGATTTTGCGGGCGGCGGTGCGTACAACAGGTGGTGTCGCCGGCGCGCTCGCCGAGACGGTGAGTTCGCGCAGCAGAACCGCAGCTTTGGCGTGGTTGGCGCCAGCGAGCAAGGTGGGGAGGAGCTCGCGGACGATTCCCAAGATCTCCGCCTGCCGGTTCGGGCTGCCGTCTTCCAGGCGATCGAAGAGCGCCAAAAGAACACCAGCCCAGAGATCCCGGCGGTCCTCTCCCTCTATCTCCTTCGCAAGCAACCTGAGCTCGGCGTCTTCGAGGAAGTAAAGAGCTTCCTGGAAGTCGTCCATCGAGACGTGGGCCGCCATGGCATGGCGTTGCGCGTCCTCGCGTACGGCATCCATGGACAACGGAGAGGTGCGGGCCTCCGCCCCATGGGCGGGGTCCGTTCCCTCCGCGAGAGTATCGATGTAGGTGTAGCGGAAGTGGGAGAGATCCATCTCCCAGAGCAGCGTCAGCAGGTCGTCCTCTTCGCCCCTCAGCCGGTGCAGCCGGGCGAGCAGAGAAACGAATCGTCCCGCTGCCTCATCTTCGAAGCCGGGCTCGAAAGTGAGGGTGCGCAGACCATCCCTGGAGAACACGAAGGCAAGGTTGTCGGACCGGTCGGGGGAGTGGTAGACAGACCGCTCCTCCCACAGCATCTCGTGCTCCTCTACCTGCAGGGTGAATTCGGGGAGGCTGGTCCATAGAATCTCGAACTGCTCCCTCAACTCGGCGTTGAACCGCGCGAGCGTTTCGCCAGTTCCCTTATAGAGTTGGTGCGTGCGCACGGTTTTGTGAAGAATGCGCAGCAACGCCTCGATCCTCCCCTGCGGATCAAAATCGACCGCGGGTGAGGACATTTCAGCGTTGTTCTGCCGCAGCGTCTGCGCTTCTCCCATGGTGGTACGCGAAAATCTCTTCTTCGGTGTTTGCATCTGCTACATGGGCGACATCCTTGTCTCCGCGCCCGCTGAGGCAAATGAGCACGGGGCCGCCGGCGCCCAATTCTCTGCCTTCGCGCAACACGTACGCAATGGCGTGGGCGGATTCGAGTGCGGGGATGATCCCCTCCAAGCGCGCCAGCCGGCCGAAGGCTTCTACGGCCTCGGCATCGGTGACACTGGCGTAGCGGGCACGCCCTGAATCCTTCAGAAATGCGTGTTCGGGACCGACGCCGGGGTAATCCAGACCTGCGGAAATGGAGTGTGCGGGGGCCACCTGGCCGTCGGCGTTCTGCAGAAGGTACGAAAGACAGCCGTGGAGCACGCCCGTCTCCCCCGCAGTCAAGGTGGCCGCATGGCGGCCGGTGTCGAGGCCATCTCCGGCGGCTTCGACCCCGATCAGGGCGACCTCGGTATCTCCCACGAAAGCGTGGAAGATACCCATAGCGTTAGACCCGCCGCCGACGCAGGCGACAACGGCTGCGGGCAACCGGCCGGCTCCTTCGAGCATCTGCTCGCGCGCCTCAATTCCTATGACGGCTTGGAGGTCGCGAACCATTCGCGGGTAAGGCTCGGGCCCTACCACGGAACCGATAATGTAATGAGTATCGGCAACATGGGTCACCCAGTCGCGGATGGCCTCGTTGGTTGCGTCCTTCAGAGTGCGCGTGCCACTCCCCACCGGGCGGACTTCGGCCCCGAGCAATTTCATCCGGTAGACATTCAGAGCCTGCCGCTTGAGGTCCTCTTCGCCCATGTAGACAACGCAATCTAGCCCGAACAGAGCGCATGCGGTCGCCGTCGCGACACCGTGCTGCCCCGCGCCCGTTTCGGCAATGATGCGGCG
Source organism: Longimicrobiales bacterium (assembly GCA_038233155.1). Lineage (GTDB taxonomy): Bacteria > Gemmatimonadota > Gemmatimonadetes > Longimicrobiales > Longimicrobiaceae > JBBSMO01. The sequence continues at coordinate 5,919 of JBBSMO010000034.1, read as the reverse complement.
CTTCCCCATTCGTTTCGCGAGCAGTGCCTGGCCGAGCGAATTGTTGATCTTGTGCGCGCCGGTATGGTTGAGGTCCTCGCGCTTCAAGAAGACCTCGGCACCGCTGGCGTCACTGAGGCGCCTCGCTGCGTAGAGCGGGGTCGGGCGGCCGACATAGTTCCGCCAGAGTTCGCCGAGTTCCGACCAGAACGCCGCGTCCGCAGCGGCCTCCGCATACACCGCCGCCAGCTCGTCCAGCGCCGCAATCAAGGTCTCCGGCACGTACCGGCCGCCGAAGGGACCAAAGCGGCCCGTTGCGGCAGCGTTTGCGCCCGGCTCTGAAATCAACATCTGCTGTGTCATGGGTTATCCCGAGCCCCTCGTGTACGGGCGACGAAACGACGAATTTTTGCCACATTCTTCTGGCCGGGCGCGTCCTCCACTCCGGAACTCACGTCCACGATGTCCGGCGCGAGCAGCTCGATGGCGGTCAGGACGTTGTTGGCGCGAAGCCCCCCTGCGACGATCAACTTCAGATTCTCTGGTATGCGGTGGCGCAGCGGCTCGAGCAGGTGCCACGGGGCAGCGGTACCCGTGCCCCCGCGAGCGGCCGCGCTCCAGCCGTCTACCAGCAGCCCGGAGGCAACCCCGGAAAACTGCTCGGTCGCCGCAATGAACTCGGCTTCCGTGCGCGGCCTCACCGCCTTCCAAACTTCGCGGCCCGTCTCGCGGCGCACCGCGGCTACCTCGCCGGGCGATTCGTCGCCGTGCAACTGGATCACATCCAACCCGCACGTGGCCATGGCTTCCCCGATGGTCGTGAGCGGCGCATCTGCAAAAACCCCTACCCTCTTCGCGGGAGAGGCGGCGAAGATCATGGCGGCTTGGCTCAGCGAAACCATTCTCGGTCCCCCCGGAACGAAGATCACCCCGACGTATGCGGCGCCCGCGGCGGCGGCGGCCTGAGCATCCTCCGGGCGGGTGCAGCCACATACCTTGACCGCTGGTGGCAGAGACGGACTCATTGTGCTCGCCGCGGTTGCTTGGTAACTCCGCACAGCCGGGCTGCCGCGGCACAGAGATCATCCTCTTTCATCAACGCTTCGCCGACCAGAATTGCGTCCACACCCGCTGTGCCGAGCCGCTCCACGTCTGCGGCAGAGCGAATGCCGCTCTCGGCTACCAATGTAACACCCGCTGGTACGCGGGACGCTAGCCCGAGGCTCAATCCGAGGTCGGTCCGAAAGGTTGATAAGTCGCGATTGTTCACGCCGACGAGGGTAGCTCCCGCGGCGAGCGCCCGGTCGAGTTCGCCCGCATTATGGACCTCCACCAACGCGTTCATTGCCAATTCGCCTGCCAAGCCGAGCAGCTCTCCAAGCTGCGCGGCGGACAGGATGCGGACGATGAGCAGCACCGCATCCGCGCCGCCGGCCCTAGACTCGAAAAGCTGGAGCGGGTCGATCAGAAAATCCTTGCGGAGCACCGGCAGCTCCACCACCTCCCTCGCCCGGGCGAGAAACCCGAGCTCACCGCCAAAGAATTCCCGGTCGGTAAGGATCGAGAGTGCGTCCGCGCCGCCTTGTTCGTACGCTCGCGCTGCCGCGGCAACGTCGAACTGCGCCCGAATCTCCCCGGCAGAGGGAGAGCGCCGCTTCAGCTCCGCGAGCAGCGCCACCCGCTCCGGCGACTTCAACGCCGCTGCAAAAGAACGCGGGAGTGGCGAATCGGCTGCGCGCGCCTTCAATTCCGCCGCAGCCGGCCGCAACGCGGTGGCTTCCACTCGCTTGGTGGCCACGATCCGGTCAAGAATGTTCAACTTCGTGCCTTGCGCTTCGGCATGTGTTCGGCTATACTATTTCGGTTCCTATTCGGCTACGCAGGCATCCTCTACCTACGCGGCGGGCACAACATGGCACTGACGAAGCGGCAGCGCGAGATACTAGACTACATCGACAGCTTCATCAGCTCGTACGGGTATTCCCCCAGTTTCGAGGAGATCGCCACGTACTTCGGCTACTCTTCGCTGGCTACGGTGCACGAGCACCTGACCAACCTGGAAGAGAAGGGATTGATCCGGAAGAACTACAACAAGAGCCGTTCGTTGGAAGTGGTACAGGCGGAGGGCACCTTGTCCGTAGAGCTCCCGCTGCTCGGCAATGTAGCAGCGGGCCTGCCGATAGAGGCCATCGAGGAGCAGGAAACTCTCTCGGTTCCGCATGACATGCTGCGCCCCGGCAACAACTATGTGCTGCGGGTGCGGGGCGATTCGATGATCGAAGAACAGATCCGGGACGGCGACTACATCGTCGTAAACTCCCGTTCGGGCGCGGACAATGGCGAAATGGTCGTTGCGCTCGTCAACGGAGATTCAGCGACCGTCAAGAAGTTCTTCCGCGAACCCGATGGCCGGGTGCGACTGCAGCCGGCGAACCCTACTATGAAGCCGATGTACTTCGCCGAGGAAGAAGTGCAGATCCAGGGTATAGTCGTCGCCGTGATCCGAAGGTACTGAGGTGAAACGAAATCCACCACCACAGCCCCAATCGCGGCGGTCCCGGCAGCGCTGCTTTTTGGTAGGGCGGGCCGACAAGGCCGGGATTAGCGTGGTCTTCCTCGACACGCCGCGGCCGCAGCCGTTTCCGGGGCCGTGGCGGGTGGAAGCGGTCACCGCTGCCTGATCAATCCGCCGCGGCTGCGCTGAAGCGTCTCAGTGCGTCGACGGCGGCAATGGCGGCGCCGGAGCGAATCGCCTCCTCCGCGGTATCTACCCCGTCCCATACGCTCTCTGCCTGTCCCGCCACATAGATTGCGGCGCCAGCGTTGAGCGTCACCGCGGCACGGGCGGCACCCTCCCGCTCCCCCCGGCACACGGCCAGCAACATTGCCGCATTTTCATCCGGACTGCCACCGCCGAGTTCGGCAGGATCGAACTGCGGCCAGCCGCGGTCGGCCTGCGGGTCCAGAGAGAATGGCCGTCGCTCACCCTGATCTACCAAGAAGCCGCGAGAGATGCCCAGCGGGCTCAGCTCGTCCAATCCCGGTTCGCCGTGTACGACCAGCGCGCGGTCATGCCCGAGCACCTGCAGGGCGCCGGCAATCAGCTCGAGCAGAGAAGTGTCCGCCACTCCGACCACCTGTCGCTTGGCGCCAGCGGGATTGCTGAGCGGCCCCAGCACGTTCATCACCGTCGGCATCGCCAGCTCGCGCCGCACCGGACCGATGTGCCGCATGGCCGGGTGATGCAGCGGCGCGAACATGAATACGATTCCGATTTCTTCCAGCGCCCGGGCCTCCGCGGCGGGTGGCAAGTCCAATCGAATGCCGAGCGCCTCGAGCACATCCGCGCTCCCGCACCGGGAGGTGAAGCTGCGGTTGCCGTGCTTCGCGATGCGGACCCCGGCGCCCGCCGCGACAAAGGCGGCCACGGTCGAGATGTTGAACGTGGTCAGCGCCCCGCCGCCGGTCCCGCAGGTGTCCACCACAGCCGGTCCCGGAGAAACGGGTACGGGCACCATAGCACTGCGCAACGCGCGCACCCCGCCCGCGACCTCATCCGCGACGGCGCCGCGGGTGCGCAGCGCCACCAGCAAGCTCGCCATTTGCACCGGCGAAGCACGCCCCTCCATGATCTCGCCGAAGAGAAACTCGGCCTCGCTGGCGCTCAACGCCCGCTCGGTCGCATTGCGGAGAAGGCTGACCAGCCTTTGCTCAGCCGTCATCCCCATGAACTGCGGGCACGGGTGTCGGAAATCGGCATGGCAGGCCTTTGGTTTGGGCTGTGTCTGCAACCGGAGCAGACCGGCGGAGCGAAGAGGCAAGAGGGTATCTGCCAGAGCGCACGCTGTCAATCCGAAGTGGCGGTTCCCCTCTCTCTGGTTCGCTCGGGCCCGCTTGACACGGGGCCCGCGCATGGTAGCTTGCGCCGCGTGGCGAACCCCTCAGAGGTGCATCGCATCCGGCTCCGGATTCAATACGACGGCAGCGCTTTCTTCGGCTGGCAGTTGCAGAAAGACCAGCCCACGGTCCAAGGCGAACTTGAGACCGTGCTCTCCCGGCTCTTCGCGGGGCCGGTGCGGGTCATTGGCAGCGGGCGCACCGACCGCGGGGTTCACGCCATCGGGCAGGTCGCCGCGGTGGACGCGCCGGCGCGGTGGGAGCCGGAGGCACTGCGCCGCGCGGTGAATGCGCTGCTCCCGGCGAGCATTTGGGTTGCGGCGGCGAGCGCCGCGGAGCCGAGGTTCCACCCCCGGTTCGACGCCGTCGCGCGAGAGTACGTGTACCGCGTCGGCGTCGCGCCTCAGGCCGGTTCGCCTTTTTATCACCGCTGGTGCTGGCCCTGCCCCCGCCCGCTGGACGCGGAGCGGCTCGGCGCGGCAGCCGCAGCTCTGCCGGGCGATCACTCCTTCGCGGCCTTCGCGAAGGCCGGACAGGAAGAACGCGGTGACCGTTGCAGCGTGCATGGCGCCCGCTGGTGTGACTGGGCGCAACTCGGGCTCGAGTTCCATATTTCCGCCAACCGTTTTCTGCACCACATGGTGCGCTACTTGGTAGGAACCATGGCGGCCGTCGGAGCGGGGTTGAGACCCGTATCGGACATTGAGCGGCTTTTGAGCGGCGAGCGGGGGCTCGCTACGTCACCCCCCGCGCCCCCGCAGGGACTGTTTCTAACCAGGGTCCGGTACCCTGGCGAGCCGGCGGCATTGCCGGCATGGGACGCGGCGTCCGAACTGCCGTGACGCTCCTGCCGGGAGTGAGGGCCGCCGCTCTGCTGTCATTCCGGCGAAGGCCGGAATCCAGAGTTCGCCGCCAGGAGCCCCGCGGTTGCGCACTGCGTCGCATCCGCGCCGGGAGCGGGGGTGCTGCAAGCCCCGCGGCTGGGGAGTGCCGTCGGCCGGCGGTGGTGCGCGGTTCGCTGGCGGCTACTTTTAAGGGCGCGGCGGGCGACGGCTTCACAATATAGAATATAATCATCAAAATCTACATTATCTATTGGACCGATACACGAACCCGCTGACCGTTCGGTATGCGTCTGCGGAGATGTCTCGCATCTTCTCGCCCGGCTTCAAGTTCGCGACCTGGCGGCGGCTCTGGCTAGCACTCGCCGAGGTGCAGCAAGAGCTGGGGCTGCCAATCACGGACGAGGCGATCTCCGGATTGCGCGATTCCATCCAGCGAACGGATCTGGCACGGGCGGCGGAGCTCGAGCGCGATCTGCGCCATGACGTCATGGCGCACGTGCACCACCTCGGCGAGCAGGTACCCGCGGCGCGCGGGATCATCCACTTAGGCGCGACCAGCGCCTTCGTGGGGGATAACACGGATCTGATCCAGCACCGCGATGCGTTGCGGCTCGCCCGCACGCGTCTTCTGAACGTGATCAGCGCTCTCGCCGGCTTTGCGCGGGAGCATCGTACCCTTCCCACCCTTGGCTTCACGCATTTCCAGCCGGCGCAGCCGACCACCGTGGGAAAGCGGGCAACGCTCTGGCTGCAGGACCTGATGCTAGATCTCGAGGAGCTAGAGTTCCGGCTCGGCACTCTGCGATTTCGCGGGGTGCGGGGCACGACTGGCACGCAGGCTTCTTTTCTCCACCTGTTCAATGGCGACGGGGCCAAGGTAGACGAGTTGAACCGCCGCGTAGCGCAGCGGATGGGCTTCAGCGAGGTCTACGGGGTGACCGGCCAAACTTATACGCGCAAGGTAGATGCGGGTTGTCTCGCGACATTGGGCGGCATCGCGCAATCCGCCTCGAAGTTCGCGCACGACATCCGGCTGCTGGCGCACCTGCGGGAGATCGACGAGCCGTTCGAAGAGCACCAGATTGGTTCGTCGGCGATGCCGTACAAGCGCAACCCAATGCGCTCGGAACGGATCACCGCCCTCGCGCGCCATGCCATCGTGCTCACTCTGGACCCCGCCTTCACCGCCGCGACTCAG
>JBBSMO010000033.1:0-11124 GCA_038233155.1 Longimicrobiales bacterium | reverse complement strand
GCAGTGCCAGATTATCCACAAGCGTTGAACGGTCTTCAGGTGGAAGGCGCTGCGGCCGTCCGGCGAGTTGCGACCGCGGTGGATGCGAGCGAGGCATCAATCCTGGCAGCGGCCGCGGAGGGGGCGAATCTGCTGGTCGTACACCACGGTCTTTTCTGGGACGGCAACCAGCCGCTCACCGGTCGGCGGTATCGGCGGGTGGCGGCTCTGTTATCGAACGAAATCGCCCTCTACAGCGCGCACATTCCGCTTGACGTTCACCCCGAGGTCGGCAACAGCCACGTGCTGGCGCGCGAGCTCGGCGTGCAGATCGACGGGATGTTCGGCGACTACAAGGGTATTCCGCTTGGGGTGCACGGAAGGCTCGAGATCGGGAGGGACGCACTCTGCGCGAGGTTAGACGAATCGCTGGGGGGCCGGGTGAAGCTGGTCCCCGGCGGCGGGGACCAGATCAAGCGGGTAGGGGTGGTGACGGGCGGGGCGGCAGACATGATCCATGCGGCGCGCGCGGCAGGGCTGGATGCATTCATCACCGGCGAAGGATCACACCACCACTTCTTCGATGCGGCAGAGGGGAACATCAACCTGTACCTCGGCGGGCACTACGCCACGGAGACGTGGGGAGTGCGTGCTCTAGGCGAATGGATAGCAGAGGAGTTTGATATCCCCACGAGCTTCATCGACCTGCCAACCGGGCTGTGAGAGCGGCTCGCTGAAAAGATCGAAGGTAGCCCGTCAGGGGCTTTGCTCCTCTTGTCCGGTGGCGGCGAGGGCATCGGCGCGCATTTCGGCGAGAGCCGGGAGATGCGCCTGATATTCTGGGAGTTGCTTGGCTGCCTCCGAGTCATACAGATCGAGAAAACGCCCGTAGTTCTCACGCGCAGCCTCGATATTACCTTCCTCGAACTGTGTCTCGGCGCGCATGTAGAGGCCGAACAGGTGGGATGGGTGCGAAGCGAGGATGGTGTCTGCCTGCGCACCCGCCGCTGCGGGGCTGCCGGCGAGCATTTCGAGCGCAGCGAGATGGTAGCGGGCGTCCGTGTCGAGCTCTGGAATGCGGCCATAGGCGGCGATGGCCATGGGGAGAAAGGTAAGCGCTTGAGCGCTGTCGCCCGCCGAGATAGAGCGCATTACCCGCTGGAACAAGCGGTCCGCGGCTTCGGCGGGCGTGATCGAGGCGAGGTCCACGCTGGCGGGATCGCCGGCGTTAGCCTGTGCCGCAGGGGCCGGCCCAGGCAGCGGCGCCGGGTCGCCCCGGAATGCTAGCAGGACGACTACGGCTATCAGGGCCAACACCGCCGCACCCGCCAGAGCTAGCGGCAGCCAAGGCGGGCGGCGCCCGGCTCCGGCCGGCTCGCCCCGCGGCTCTGGCGACACCGCAGCAGGGGCAGACATAGCTGTAGCCGCGGCACCGCACTGATTGCAGAAGCTCGCCTCAGGGGGAATATCTTCGTTTCCGCATTGGCCGCACGCTGCCGGTGCCGCGAAGGAGGCGCCGCAGTTCGAGCAAAAGCGGCCGGAGCCAGTCCGGTCGCAGGAAGGGCAGGTATGTTCCATGAAAGCAGCGCTGGGTTCGCGAGAATCGAACGGGCAAGCTAACGCCCTCCCGCTGGCCGCTCAAGCGGCTGGCGCGCGAGGCGCCTCGCCGCAGATACCGGCTACAGCCGCTGCTTCAGCTCTGCAATCTGCCGCCTGACAGAGGCGGGGCCGGTGCCGCCCGGGCCGTCGCGGGCGGCGAGCGCGGCGAGCCCGTCGAACAACTGAGGCAGGTCTGCACCCCCGAACAAGGGGGAAACCGCGATGAAATCTTCCGGTTCGAGCTCATCCAAGCTGCAGTTGCGAGCTTCCGCGGTGCGAACGAGCGCACCGGCCATCTCGTGTGCTTGCCGAAACGGAGTGCCGCCGCGCACGAGGAAGTCCGCGAGTTCGGTAGCGAACATCGCCGAATCCACCGCGGCCGCGCACCGGCTGACATCGATCTCCATCGAGCGGATGGTACCGGAAATGGCGGGGAGAAGCGCGTCCAATGTATCGGCGGAATCGAACAGCATCTCCTTGTCCTCCTGCAGGTCTTTGTTGTAGCCCGAGGGGAGACCCTTCAGGAGAGACAGGATGGCTGCAAGGTTGCCGGTCAACCTGCCAGCCTTGCCTCGGGCGAGCTCCATCGCGTCCGGGTTGCGCTTCTGCGGCATCAGCGAAGACCCTGTAGCGAAACGGTCCGATAGCCGGACAAAGCCGAACTCCGCCGAAGCGAAAAGGATCAGATCCTCGCCGAGGCGGGAGAGGTGTACGCCGGTCATGGCAGCGGCGAACAGGAACTCGCCGGCCCAATCGCGGTCCGCGACGGCATCTATGCTGTTCCGCGAAATGCTGCGAAAGCCCAAGTCCGCCCGCAGTTGCTCCCTGTCGAGCGGAAAGGGGCAACCTGCAATGGCGCCGGAGCCCAGCGGCATTATGGAGGTGCGCTCTGCAGCGGCCGCCAATCTCTCGCGGTCGCGCGCCAGCGGCCACGCATGCGAAAGGAGCCAATGCGCAGCCGAGACCGGTTGAGCGCGCTGCAGGTGCGTGTAGCCGGGCATCAATGTGGCGGCGTGCGCCTCCGCTTGCCCGATCAGGGCGTGCTGCAGCTCCGCAAGGGCGCTAGCGAGGCGATCAATCGCGCCGAGAGTCCACAGACGAGTGTCGGTGGCGACTTGGTCATTGCGGGAGCGCCCGGTGTGCAGCTTGCCCGCGAGCGCCCCGATCCGCTCGTGAAGAAGACGCTCGGCCAACGAGTGGATGTCTTCGTCCGGGGCGGCGGCCCAATCAGCAGCATTCCACCCCGCGAGTTGCTCTCCGACCGCCTGCAAGCCAGCGTCGATGGCGGCAGCATCGGCATCGTCTATCACTCCGGCGCTGGCGAGCGCGGCTGCCCAGGCGCGGCTTCCGCGAAGGTCCTCACGCCAGAGCCGCCGATCTACCGGCAGCGAGCGGTTCAGGCGATCCATTTCTGGGGCGATGGACGCCGAGAACCGGCCGCCCCAGAGATTTTTGGCCTCGTTCGGCGGTGCGGGCGTCAGCGGGCGGCGAGTTCGAGCAGCTCCGCCGCATTGCTAGCGGGGGCAATGGGCGATTCGCCTGCGATGGCCGCCCGCCGCAGTGCCGCGACTCGCATGGGCAGGCCATAGAGCCGGATGAAACCGGCGGCGTCCGCCTGGTTGTAGACGTCGTCCTCGCCGAAGGTGACAAAACGCTCGTCGTACAGAGAAAATGGCGATGTCCGGCCGACCACGGCAGCGGAGCCTTTGAACAGCTTGAGGCGTACCTCGCCAGTTACCTGGTGCTGGGTCGCATCGACCATGGCGTCCATGGCTTCACGCTCGGTGGTCCACCAGCGGCCCTCGTAGACGAGGTCGGCATAGCGCGGCGCGATCAGGTCCTTGAGCGACAGGGTCCGGCGGTCCAGCACGAGCTGCTCGAGTTCCGAATGGGCCATGTAGAGCAGGGTACCGCCCGGCGTTTCGTAGATGCCGCGCGACTTCATCCCGACAAGCCGGTCTTCGACTAGGTCGATGCGGCCGACGCCGTGAAGCCCCGCAACGGCGTTCAGGCGCTCGAGCAGTGCCACGGGACCGAGCGGCTCGCCATCTACGGCTACCGGGTAGCCGCTCTCGAATGAAATTGTGACGTACCCGGCATTGTCCGGCGCCCGCTCCGGGCTCCGCGTAAGCATGAAAATGTCTTCCGCCGGTTCCCAGGCGGGGTCTTCGAGCGGCCCGCCCTCGTGCGAGACGTGCCAAAGGTTTCGGTCCCGCGAGTAGATCTTCTCGCGCGTTGCGGCCACCGCTATGCCGTGCTTCGCCGCATAATCGATCGCATCTTCCCGCGAACGGATCGGCCACTCGCGCCACGGTGCGATTACATCCATCTCGGGGGCGAGCGCGGCGTACGTAAGCTCGAACCGGACTTGGTCGTTGCCTTTGCCCGTGCAGCCGTGAGCCAGGACCGTCGCACCCACCTCCCGTGCTACCTCTACCTGCCGCCGAGCGATGATGGGGCGGGCCATAGAGGTGCCGAGCAGGTACTTCCGCCCGTACACCGCGCCAGCCCGGAGGGCGGGCCAGACGAAACCCGTGAGGAACTCCTCGCGCAAGTCTTCGACGTGGCAGGCTTTGGCGCCAGAGGCGAGAGCCTTGGCGACCAGCCCGTCCAACTCCTCGGCCTGGCCGACATCCGCCGCGACACAGACCACCTCGAGCCCGTAGTTGTCGCGCAGCCATGGCACGATGATGGACGTGTCCAGCCCGCCCGAATAGGCGAGAGCGACGGTTTTGGGTTCAGACACGGGACAACTCCTGTTGAGGATCAAAGACAGGTACGGACGACCGGTGGTGTATTCTGAACTGGATGCCCCGGTGCGAGGTCTCGATATCGGATCGGTTGTTCATCCGGAAGCCAGTATCCACCTTTCAGAAATGCAGTTCTTTCACGACCGCGATCTCGTCGCAGGCGTGCAGTTTGGGGCAACTGCGGCAATCGGCCCACACCTTCAGCGGGAACATCTCTTTTGGCACGGTGCGGAACCCGAGCTTGTGAAAGAAGCCGTCCTTCAAGGTAAGGGCAAAGATAGCACTGATGCCCAGGGCTTCGGCTTCCGTGCCGAGCCGGTCTACGACCTGGCGGCCGATGCCGAGCCCGTGGGCACTTGGGCTGACCGCCAGCGAAGAGACCTCGGCGAGTTGGCCGGTGTAAACGCGCAAGGCGCCGCAGCCGAGCAGCACGCCCGTCTCATCTACCGCGACAATGAACTCGCGGAAGTTGCGGCTGAGCTGCTCGAGCGTTTTCGGGAGCATCAGGTCCTCGGCGGCGAAGCGGTTGACGAGCGCCTCGACCTGCACCATGTCGGCGATGCGCGCCGGGCGCACCGCAACGTGCCGTGCGGTCGCGGTCCCCGTCGCAAGTGTGGCGGACGGGCTGTGGGTAGCTGCCGGAGCAGAGAACACCTTCAGAGTACCTGTTCGAGGATGGAAATGCCCTGCCGCAGCTCAGCTTCCGAGACGGTGAGCGGCGGGAGGATGCGGACAACATTCGGACCGGCGGTGCACAGCAGCAGCCCGGCATCGAGCGCGCGGCCGACAATGTCGGCGGCATCGTGCTCAACTTCAACACCCCAGATCATTCCCTTGCCGCGAACCGCCGTGACCGCAGCCACACGTAGGGAAAGGCCGCCGAGCAAGCTGGCGAGCAGGTTCCCCTTGTCGCGCACGGCCGCGAGAAAAGCGGGGTCGCCGATGCGGCGGCAGACGGCAAGGGCGGCGCTCGCGACGAGAGGACCGCCGCCGAAGGTGGTCGCATGATCTCCGGGCAGAATTGCGTCCGCGACGCGCTGCGAAAGCAGAACTGCACCCATGGGGAGGCCCCCGGCGAGGGGCTTTGCGAGCGTCATCAGATCTGGAGTGACCCCGGCAGCTTGGTGTGCCCACAGCTCGCCCGTGCGGCCGAGACCGACCTGCACCTCATCGAAAATCAACAATGCCCCGGCTTCGTCGCAGAGATGACGCAAGGCCTGCAGAAACTCTGGTGGTACCGGCAGAACTCCGCCCTCTGCTTGAATGGGTTCGATGATCACGGCTGCGGTGCGCCCCGGGCGGATGAGGCGCTCTGCCTCCTCCGTATCTCCCACGCTCGCGAAGTGAACTCCCGGCATCAGCGGGCGAAAGGGTGCTTGATACGCGGGCCGGTCGGTAGCCGCCAACGCCCCCATGGTCCGCCCGTGAAAGCTGCCGCGGAATGCGACGATTTCGTTCTTCGCTTCGCCGCTGGCAGCCCCCGCCCACCGGCGCGCAAACTTGAAGGCGGCCTCGTTGGCCTCCGCACCTGAGTTGCAGAAGAAAATGCGGTCGGCGAACGAGTGCTGCGTCAGCCACTCCGCGAGCTCGGCGGCCGGCCGGGTGCGGAACAGGTTCGAGGTGTGGATCAGCCCGGCGTCCAACGCATCTCGGATCGCGGCAGCAATTCCCGGGTCGCCGGCGCCCAAGGCATTCACCGCGATTCCGCTGGTGAAGTCGAGATAGCGGCCGCCCGCCTCGTCGGTCAGCCAAGAGCCCGAGCCCGCAACAAAAAGGGGCTCCGCTGGTTTGTAGACGCCAAGCAGGGCAGAGGCAGCGGTCAAGGTTTCCATCATGAGTGTGTCTCCGAAAGAGCGCGAGCGCCGACCCGGGTGCCGGCGAGCGGGTCCGCGAACATTTCCAAGTTTCCGATGCGGATGGTGGTTTCCGCCGTGGCAGCGCGCGCGGCGGCTCTGAGTTTGGGTGCCATCCCGCCGGTGACGACGCCGCTCGAGATGAGGTGCTCTACCTCGCCGGCCTCGATCTCCGGCAGGTACCGCCCGTCGCCGAGCACGCCCGGCACGTTCGAGACGAAGAGCAGCACGGCCGCGGGCAGCGCCCGGGCGATGGCGGCGGCGGCATTGTCGGCATTGACATTCAAGGCCCTGCCGTCCCCGCCGCGCGAAACGGGGGACACCACGGGAGTAATTCCGAGGCCGAGCAAGGCCTCGAGCAACGAGCTTCTCACCCGCACGGCCTCGCCTGTCCGCCCGAGGGCACCGCCCAGCAAGGGAGCCGCCTCGATCAACGCACCGTCCTCACCGGAAACACCCAAGGCGTCAACTCCGGCTGAGAGCAGCGCCGCGACCAACCTCTTGTTGACGAGACCCGTGAGGACCATGGATACTGCCCGCATCGCACGATCGCTTGTGACCCGCAGGCCGTCGCGCCACTCCGGCTCTGAACCGAGAGTGTGCTGCAGGGCGGAAACTTCACGCCCGCCGCCATGCACGATCACCACTGCTTGATCCTGAAGGCGCGAGGCAGAGGCTGCAAAGTCCGCGACCCAACGCGCATCTTCCAAGTCGTTGCCGCCTACCTTGATCACCCAGGTCCTCAACAAGGCAGCGCCTCCGTTTCTGGCCAGCCCATCATCCGGTTCAGGTTCTGCACCGCCTGCCCGGCGGCACCTTTGAGCAGGTTGTCGAGCACCGCGACAATCATCACCATCGGCTCGCGGACCCCCGCCACCGCGGTGACGCCGATCGCGACGCGATTGGTGCCGACCACGTCCCGCAGCGCCGGCATTCCCGAGGCGAGGACTTCAACAAAAGGCTCGCCGGAGTAGTCATCTAACCAGAGCGAGCTTTCCCGCCCGGATTGAAGCGGGGCCCGAAGCGGAACATAGAGCGTTTCAAGAATGCCGCGCGCTACAGGGAGCAGGTGCGGCGCGAAAACCAGGTCGGGAGCGTCCTCACCGGCGAGACGCTCTACCTGATCCCGCAGTTCGACTAGGTGGCGGTGTTCGTTGCCAGCCGCATACGCCCGGAAATCACCCGCGACTTCCCCGAAGAGCAGCTCCCGCTTCGGCGACCGCCCCGCACCGCTGACGCCAGATGCGGCATTGATAATCACCGGGCCCGCCGCCAGTCCCCGGCGCAGCAACGGGGCGAGCGCGAGCAGAGCACCGGTCGGGTAGCAGCCAGGATTTGCGACGACCCCAGCACGTTCGATGTGCTCCCTATGCAACTCGGTTAGTCCGTAAACCGCGCCAGCGGGGGCGCCGTTCCCCCTCGACGGAACTCGCAGGTCGGCCGAGAGATCGATCACCCGCGCTCCCGCCGCCCGCGCCTTCGCTGTCCATGGCGCAGACTCGCCGTGCGGAAAGCACGAGAAGACGGCCTGCGCGGCACCGAAATCTACCTCCTCCACCGCTGATAGCTTCAATGGCGGCGCGCTCCGGTGCACTTCGCGAAGAGGGCGCCCCGCATCGCCGCGTGCCGTAGCGGCGATGATCCGCACCCGCGGGTGGTGCGAGAGCAGCTTGACCAACTCGCTCCCGGCGTAACCCGTAGCGCCCAACACGGTGGCCGTGATCTGACCTTGCATATCCATGGGCCGATAAATTTACACCCGGCGCACGGAATGTCAACCAGCCTAGTGACTGGATATGCAAAAGAGGGGAGTTAGCGATCCGGCAGCGGCCACAAAAAGCGGGGGCGCCGTTGCCGGGGCCCCCGCTCAGGATGCGGACGAAACAGCGGCTGCTACATCACCAAAGACCGCGGGCGGAACGAGCGAGAGCGCGCAGGGGCGCTAGGAGACGCGGGGAGGCGGGGTCGGCACCGCGGCGGCCCCACTCGGGAATTCCCTCCTGTTTCGTCTGCGCGCCGGGCAGTGCGGCGACAGCGGCCGGTTCGCCAGTGCGGGGGGCAAAGGTGTTTCGTCTGTCCGTGGCTGTGACGAATTCGTTTGTCATGGCGAATACGGGGGTGTTGCCGCGCGCAAGGCCAGCGGGGAAGAGCTGAATGGCACGACTCGTGTAGCTGAGCCGCAAGATACGAGGTATCGGGGCCGGGCGAAAGAGATCCTCCGGCGGCCACTGCTGAAAGGATGACCGAATGAAGATCGAGCACGACGGGAAAAACGAGCGGTTCGTCGCGAATCTGGATGAGGGAGAGGCGGTCCTCGAATATCGCAAAGGACCCGGCGGCGCATTGGATCTGCATCACACGGAAGTGCCGCTGGCGGAGCGGAGTCAGGGGATAGGCAATGCCCTGGTGAAATATGCGATGGAGTACGCGCGAAAGCAGGACGTAAAGATCGTACCGACCTGCCCGTTCGTACGCAGTTGGCTTGATGCTCACCCGGAGTACGGGGATCTTGCGGTGGCGGCGTGAGCACGGCCCGCGCCCCCGCCGCAGCCGCCTACTCGTCCGGGTACGGGTTGTCCCTCGCGTAGTTGTAGGCAGTATAGGCCGAGATCAGATGGCAGACCCAGCCGAGCGTGCCACCGGAGCCAATCCAGAGACCGGGGGTGACGATGAACCAGAAGATGGCGCGGAAGAAAGTCCCGTTGTAGAGCTGCCCCACACCGGGAATGATCAAGCTGAGGACGGCGGCGAGTCCGGGATTTTTCATTGCTCTACGGTTCGGTTACGCCCGCGAGATCATCTAACCTGCGGGCAATCAGTATGCAGTGCGCGGGTTCGCGGAGGATGAGGAGGATGGTATCATCGCCGGCGATGGTACCGAGCACCTCCGGCCACTCCTCCCAGTCGATGGCTGCGGCAACCGGTTGCGCCCCGCCGATCAGCGTTTTCACGACGAGCAGATTCCCGGTGCCTTCCACCCCCAGGTAAAGCGCGGGGAGGAGCCGGGAGAGGGTGGGGGCGGGGTCCAGCACGCCCGCCGGAACCGTATAGGCGGCGCCGCCCGGCGCATCATCGGGCACCTTGATAATGCCCAACTCGCGGATGTCGCGGGACAGCGTCGCCTGGGCCACCTCGATACCCCGCTCCGCCAGCCGCTCGCGGAGCGACTCCTGAGAAGGGACGCGGTGCTGGCGCACTACATCCAGAATTTCCGACTGGCGCTGGAGTTTCAAGTCGCAGCCTCCTGGGTTGCGGGGTTCCCCATCCGGCTCAGCATCAGATAGCCTACGATGCCGGCGATGACCGAAGCGCCGAGAATGCCGATCTTCGCAGCTTCGAGCAGCGGGCCGCCCTCCCCGAAGCCGAGGGTGGCGACGAACAGAGACATGGTGAAGCCGATGCCAGCGAGAAAGCCGGCGCCGAGGATCTGCTTCCATGCGACTCCGGCCGGCAGCAGCGCGAAGCCGAGACGCACGGAAAGCCACGCCGCGGCGAAGACGCCGATCGGCTTGCCGAGAACGAGACCGAGCACGATTCCGGCCACCACCGGAAACGTCTCACCCGCCATGGCCGACGCCGATAGTGCGACGCCGGCGTTGGCAAGTGCAAAAACCGGCATAATCAAGAAGGCGACCCAGAGGTGCAACGAGTGCTCGAGCTTTTGCAGGGGGGCTTGTACGTTTTCGCACATATCCTCGAGCTCGATCACGGCGCTTTGCTGGACCTCGTCCGTGATCATCCGCGGGTGGCTCTCTTCTACTCCCTGGAATCGCTCGAGCAGCTCGCGGGAGCGGGCAAGAAAGGTGGGGCCATCTACCAGGCGGCGGGCGGGCACCGTCCAGGCAACTAGCACCCCGGCGATGGTCGCATGCACCCCGGATTGGAGAAAGGCGAACCAGACGAATAGCCCGAAGAACAGGTAGAAGAGGACGTTGCGGATGCCAAACAGGTTGCCGGCCGAAAGGAAGGCCAGAATTCCGAACCCGATCAACAATGCGGTGAAGTTCAGCCCGCCCGAGTAGAACAAGGCGATCACGAGAACGGCGATCAGGTCGTCCACGATGGCCACGGCGGTAACGAAAATCACGAGTGAAAATGGTACTCTGCTGCCCAGCAGTGCGAGAACCCCGATGGCGAAGGCGATGTCGGTGGCCATCGGCACCCCCCAGCCGTCTATGCCGGGGGAGCCAAAGTTCAGCGAGGCGTAGATCAAAGCCGGTACGATGGCACCGCCCGACGCCGCAATGATCGGGAGCAGAGCGGCGCGCAGTACGGACAATTCTCCGACGCGCAATTCGCGTTTGATTTCGAGGCCGACGACGAAGAAGAAGATCGCCATCAGACCGTCGTTGATCCAGTGCAGCAGGCTGAGCTTGAGGCTCCAATCGCCTACGGAGAAGCCGATGTAGGTGTGAAGGAGGTGATCATAGGCCTCTGCCCAGGGCGAGTTGGCGATGACAAGGGCGGCAACGGCAGCCGCCATGAGCACCACCCCGCCGGAAGCCGAGCGGTGCACGAACTCGTGCATTGGCTGAAACGCCCGGGCGAGCGGCGTAAACTTCCAATGCAGAGCGGGAAAACGCAGGTCGGGCATCAACGTCAGAAGTGCGGGTCGGGGGCGTGGCATACCCGCTCCCCGCGGGCGCCACAATGTGCGATGCTAAGCTCTGCGTTGCATCCGGCGCAAGCGATGCCGCTGCCGCCGGGCGACGCGCCGCGGCCGCGCTTCAGCGTTGCGCGCCCGGTTCCGCGCCGAAGTCGTCACCAATCACGGAGATGGTCAGCAGCAGCGCCGTATCTTCGGTCGCGCGGATGTCATGCGCATCGCCGGGCCCGAAGAAGAGCACATTGCCTTCGGCCATGCGGTAATCGTCGCCAGCGGCGCGGAAGGCAAGACCGCCGGTGAGCACGTGCAGGGTCATGGGACTGTCCGCCTGGTGGGT
>JBBSMO010000032.1:0-11233 GCA_038233155.1 Longimicrobiales bacterium | reverse complement strand
CCTCGTACTTCGCTTGGACCCAGAGGACGGTGCCGTCGTTCGCCGTCACCCCTGCATCGGCGGTGAGTGTTCGGGGGTCTACCACGCCGGCGGTCATGAGATTGCGGGACTCTTGCTCGATGCTGTAGTTGTTCGAGAGAATGTTGCTGGCGAAAATGCGATTGTAGCGCCTGCTGTTGTCCTGAGATGCGGTTGCGTAAAAGGTGAAGCCGAGCGGCACCTGCTCCGCATCCGCTACCGCACCTGCTTCGTCGCCTTGGTAAAGCCGCACTCTGGCCCGGCCGGCATGGGCGGCCGTGACCAGGTTAGGTAATCCCGCGGCACCGCTCGTCTGTATTGCGGTCGAATACCGCGCCTCCGCCGCGGCGAACAGATCGTTGCTCGTCACCTCCGGCCCCCCGTCGATGGCGGCGCTGCACATTGCCATGCCGAGTAGCGTATAGCTGAAACCGGAGTACAGCGAGGCAGTGGCGATGAGGGAATCACGCTTCGGCACCTCAGCGTCTGACCACCCCTGCAGGTAGCCGAGCGCATTGTCCGCGGCCCATCGCGCGGTAGAGAGCGGGCGGTACACACCCGGAGTTTGATTGCTCGTGCAACTGTTCAGCCCGTAGGCGCCGTCCGGCTGCGTGCCGGCATCCCGGCGGTCGTACGGCCAGGCCGCGGCGCCAAGCTGCGAGTCCACGAACTCGTCGGAGATGATCGCCTGTACCACCACGAATGCGCCGATGGCACACTCCAAGTCGGCGACCGCGCCGTTCACCAGCAGGGCAGCGTTCGCGGGCCGCTCGAGGTCGTCGGCGGGCAACTGGCTGGGTGCGTCCACCTTGAGCAGGCTATCCGTGTCACAGGCGGTCATCGCCAGCGGCAGCAATAGTGCTAGTGCACCGCCGCGCATTGTCCAGCGTGCACGGTCCGGCAAAAAATCCTTGATTTTCATGGCTATTCCTCAGAAGCTCACGTTGAAGGTCGCAATGAACTGGGTCAGTTGCGGCAGATTGCTCTGCTCGAGGAAGGAACCCGTAAGAAACGAGTTCTCCGGGTCCAGCCCGCCATAGTTCGTCCAGGTGTACAGGTTGCGCGCCGCAAGGGTGATGTTCGCGCCGCGTGCGCCGATGTTCCTTGCGAAGGTCGCCGGCACGTCGTACGTCAGAGAAACCTCGCGCAGGCGGGCGAACGATGCGTCCTGGATCGAGAAGTCGCGCAGCGGGCCTCCACTCCGCAACTGTGCGATCAGCTTGGCGTCGTACTGCTCGGGATAGACATTCTCCAGGCAGGTGCGGAATACCTGGCAGCGAGCACGATCGTTGTTATTGAGCTTCTTATAGCCAGTCTTGAAGTCGAGGAGCCCGTTGATGATGAACCGTTCGAACAGGCGGACGTTCGACCCCACCGAGCCTTCCAGCGCCGGCGTTGTCCGCCCAAGATACACCCGCGGAGCAACCACCTGCCCGGCGCTGTTGTAGCACGGCGTCGTCCCGCCATTGCCGTCGTCGCACTGCACGTTGGAAACTTGGTCCGTGGCTGGATCGTAGTTGGCGCTCACCACGCGCTCTCTGAACCAGGAATTCGGCGCATACCCAATCTTGTATTGTGTGCTGCCGGTGACGATGGTCGTATCGCCCCCCGCGAGCTTTTGCACTTCGCCCTTGTTGGTCGCGAGGGACAGGTTGGCATCCCAGGCGAAGCGGCGGCTGCTGAGAAGGTTCGCCCGCAGCAGCGCCTCGACGCCCTGGTTCAGGATCTCGCCCGCGTTCACCCATCGGGAGCCGGGATACCCGGTAGACGGGGCGATGGGGCGCAGCAGAATCCCGTCCTTGGTGAGGGTGCGATAGAAGGTGAACTCGAGGCCAACCCGGTCGTCGAACAGGGCCGCATCGAAGCCAGCTTCTATTTCCTGCCCCCGCTCGGGCCCGAGCTCCGCATTGCCAAGGCTCAAGGGTGTTACCGCAGAGGTCCCGTTCGGGCCCGTGATCGGTTCAAAGGTGCGGAGGGCCGATAAGGAAACCGGCTGCTGTCCTGACTCGCCGTACGCCAACCGCAGCTTGAAAGTGTTCACGAGCGACGGCATGCGGTTCTGAAACGCGGGTTCTTCGCTCAGCACCCAAGAGAGGCTCGCCTTCGGATAGGTGACGAAGTCCAGCTCGGAGCCGAACGCGCTGTTGTTGTCGACCCGAACCGCACCGGTCAGGAAGAGTCGGTCGTTCCACCCGAGAACCTCCTGCACATACACTCCGAGCGTGTTGTTGTCTAGGTAGTCGCTTCCGGCGTACGGTTTGAGCGCCGCGGCATCGATGGTAGTAAGTCCGGGTCCCGCAAACCCGTCGCCCTGCGCGCCGAGAAATTCGATATGCCGGGTGTAATATTGAATGCCCGCAGATGTGGACGAGTTTAGTGCCGGCGACAGATCGAAGCTGGCCGTTCCTACGTAGTCGAAGGTGTTGAACGTCTGGTCGCGCCGCGTCTCGTACCGATAGCCGTCGCCCGTCGTTTCTCCCCAGAAATAGCGGTTCACCTCGGTCGTCTGGAACGGAAGCAGCTCTACATTGTTCTCCTGCGTGACGTCCGTCCCGAAGGTGAGACGGTTCGAAAGCCACCCAAAAGGACGGTAGTTGAGCTGCACGCTCCCGGTAAATCGGTCAACATTCTGCAGAAAATCGAGTTCATTTGTGTACTCTGGCGGCCCGCTCCGGAACCCGCCCCAGAAGTCGCAGCCGAAGCCGGGTGAGGTCTGGCAGCGGTTCTCCGCCAGGTTAGCCGGCGTCGAAAAGGTGGCAGTCCACATGGTGCCGCCACACCCGGCCTCGCACGTGAGCGAGGTTTCGTTCTGCGTATAACCGGTGTTCACCGACACATCAAACTTCTCGTGCGGTGTAATCTGCACATTCGCGCGGCCGCTGTACTGATCCTGGAAGTTGGTGACCTCGGCGCCTTCGTCGCTGTTTACATCACCGCTCACGAAGTAACGGATCGCCTCGTCACCCCCGCTTAGGTTCAGCGAATAGCCCTGCACGTGCCCGGTCCGGAAGAGGGGCTGCCCCGCATCCGCCCGGAGCTGTGTGACATTCACCGACTGCACCTGCCCCTGCGGGTCCCGCCAATAGTTCAGCGGCATCCGCCCGGACGGGTTGTCGAACCAGTTCGCACCCTGCCTGACCGTAAGCGAAAAGCGGTGGCCCCCCGGCACCCCTTTCTTGGTGATGATGTTGATCACCCCGCGCGCCGCCTCCGTCCCGTACAATGTCGCGGCGGCAGGACCCTTCAGAATCTCGATGCTCTCGATCTGATCGGGATCGAAATCGTTGAGGCGCGACACAACCCCTGAGCCGAAGGCCTGCACCGCAATGCCGGAACCCGTCTCGTTGTTGACCCGGACGCCATCCACGTAGATGAGCGGATCTCCCGAGAGCGAAAAGGTCGAGGTGCCGCGGATCCGGATCCGCGAGCCGCTCCCTACCATCCCCGTTCCCGGCATCACCACTACGCCCGCCGCGCGCCCGTTGATCAGATCCTGAACCGTTCGCACCGGCGCGGTTTCCGTTACCTCGGCTGCATCTACGGTCGCCACGGAGTTGCCAATCGCGCGCCGCTGCTGACCGCCGGCCGTGCCGGTTACCACCACCTCGTCCAGCTCGATGGCTGCCTCCGAGAGCGCGACCCGTACATCGGTGGTGCCCACTCCCACCATGCGGGTCGCGGTCCGGTACCCGAGCATTCTCACCTCGAGCTGCACCTGCGCGCCGCTCAGCCCGGTGATCATGAAGCGACCCCCGGCATCGGTCAGCGAGCCTTCTCCCGTTCCCGGAACCGAAACCTGCGCACCCGGCAGCGGCCGCAACGAGCGATCGTCCACCACCGTTCCCGCTACGGTACCTGCCTGGGCCGCGGCCGCCCGCGGGATCGCGGGCAGCGCAGCGAAGAGGATGACCAGCAGCAACAGACGCCTTGCGGCGCGTGCCGGTCGTGTTTCAGCCCGACATGCCATTGAGCACATAGCTACCTCCGCGGGGGAGTGACAGGAAGATGACGGCTGGCAAGGGCAACGCCGTCGCCGGCAAACCGCCATCGGTGGAACCAATCGGTGCAGAAACCGGGGCTGCCTGCCGAAGTGCGAACGGGGCAAGGAGGGCAGGGAGCCGACCGGTGTCTGCTTTGGTATACCACAACGTATGGGGCACCCGCGCAACGCGCAAGGTTTGTCTTCAGATCAACGGCCGGCGTATCCTCAAAGTAGCCCTGCCACCAACCTTCGCCCCGGTCACCAACTGCCGCGCTCCCCTAGCGTGACGATCACCCCGCTCAGGCGTTCCGCGGCATTCCCGAAATTGGTGCGCACCGCCCGTTCCGCCCGCTCCGCATCACCTTCGGCAATTCCCAAGACGATTTCCTCGTGCTCTTCCGCCGAGGTATGAATCTCCGACACGAGTGCCGTAGTGTAGAGTCGGTTGTAGCGTTCAGCCTGCGGTTTGATCGCATTGTGGAGCGTCAGCAACCGCGGCCCCGCGGCGGCCTCTACGTAGCTGCGGTGAAAGTCGCGGTCGAGTTCGAAGATAAGCGGCGGATCCGGGCGGGCGGCTTCCGCCGCGTCCTGGAGGTCCGAGTTCAGGCGCCGCAGCAGTTGCGATAGCGTTCTGCGTGCCTGCGAAGGCAGCCCGGCGGCCTCGGCGGCGGCGAGCCCCTCCACAGTGGCGACGATGCTGAGCAGTTCGCGCGCATCTTCTATGGTTAGCGGCGCGATTGAGAGCCGCGCCTGCTTGCCATTCTCGGAACTCACGATGTAGCCTTCCTGCTGCAGCCGCTGCAGTGCGCTGCGGATGGGAGTCCGGCTGATGCCGAGGCGGCTCGCCAGCTCCCGCTCGATGATCCGCGTCCCCGGCGCCAGGCGGCCCCATACGATCAGCTCGCGAAGTTTCTCGTACGCTTCGGTTACTCGGTCGCCCGGCGCGGGAGCCTGGGATCCCCGCCCCGCTAAGCGTGACGACCGCTGCCGAAGTTCGCTTTTTGTCACCGGAATCTTCCGAAGGAGCGGGCGCGGTGCGGGCAATTTGTGTCCGTGGCGTGTCGTGCCACGCTGGCACGGCGACTGGAATACCAATTTCACCGCAAGCTACCTTTTGGGAATGGATCTGACAAGCTCTACGGGCGCGGGCAACCCGCCGACCCCGGCTTCACGGGATACCTTGCGGTATGCCACCGCCCGGTGTATATCATTGCACTCCCAGGTGCCGAAGCCTGCGGGCGCGTCCCTGACGGTGATTCCCGCGCTGTATCGGCCTTGCGTTGACCGGCTTGGGATGCCCGCTCTTCGCTTCCTGCGGGAGGTTACAGGGCGGGTCTGTGCCAGCCACAGCGTACGACATGTCAGATTCAACTGCTCGCCCGTCGGAAGTCGAGGGGCGTCCGC
Source organism: Longimicrobiales bacterium (assembly GCA_038233155.1). Taxonomy (GTDB): domain Bacteria; phylum Gemmatimonadota; class Gemmatimonadetes; order Longimicrobiales; family Longimicrobiaceae; genus JBBSMO01. The sequence goes on along the minus strand of JBBSMO010000032.1, from coordinate 5,829 downwards.
TACGCACCCACGCGGATTACGCCGCCTGCGTTGCACTGCAGAAAGCTACGTGGGGTGCGGAGTTCACCGAGTGCGTCCCCGCCACGATCCTGAACGTGAGCCAGCGGATCGGCGGCATCGCCGCAGGTGCGTTCGATACCGAAGGGCGATTGCTCGGGTTTGTTTTCGGGATGTCCGGCGTGCGCGACGGGCGGTTGGCGCACTGGTCGGACATGCTGGCCGTCCGCACTGATGCCCGCAACTTGGGCATCGGGCGGAAGCTCAAGGAGTTCCAGAAGCGAAGCCTCCAGCGCATCGGCATCGAGCGGGTGTTCTGGACCTTCGATCCGCTGGTGGCCGCGAATGCCCATCTCAATCTGAACACGCTGGGAGCGGAGGTTATCGAATACGTCCCCGACATGTACGCTGACACCGACAGCGCCCTGCACTCCGGCCTCGGCACGGACCGCTTCATTGTGCAATGGGACATCGCGAGGAGCAACGGAAGCGCACCGCCGGGCCTCTTCGCACCCGAAGCGCGCGGCAAGCCGCCGCTGGTGCGTGTCCAGATCCCGGCGGACATACACGCGGTCAAGGCACGCTCGCTCGCGGAAGCGGCCGGGTGGCGCAGCAAGACACGCGCGGCATTTCAGCGCTACCTGAACGACGGCTACGAGGTGCACGCTTTCGTCCGCCCACCTGCGGATGACGCTCCCTTTTACCTGCTCGGGCCGGCAGACGAGACCGAGGCTGCAGATGTTGACGGTTGAACGCATCCGGTTGCGCGAGATCCGGCTGCCGCTGCGCGAGCCGTTCCGGATTTCGTCGGGCGAGGTTCTCGAGCGCCGCATTTGCCTGATCGAGCTCGAGGGGAGCGGCGGCGTCACCGGTTGGTCCGAGTGCGTGGCGATGGAGCAGCCGAACTACAGCCCCGAGACCATCGACACCGCCTGGTGGGCGATTCGCGAATGGATCGCGCCGCGGGTGCTGGGTCGCAGCTTCGGGGCGGCGTCCGAAATCCACGGGCTGCTGGGGCACGACATCCGCGGGCACCAGATGGCCAAGGCGGCAGTCGAGATGGGCTGCTGGGATCTCGAGGCCCGTATCCGAGGCGTGTCCCTCTCGGAGCTGCTGGGCGGAACGCGGGCGCACATCGCGACCGGCATTTCGCTTGGCATCCAGCCCGACCCCGCCGCGCTCGTGGACAAGGCGCGTGAGGCACACCGCCAAGGCTTTCGGAAGATCAAGATCAAGATCAAGCCTGGTGCGGACATCGAGTACGTTGCCGCCGTGCGCGAGGAGCTCGGCAACGACGCACACCTGATGGCGGATGCCAACTCCGCGTACACCTTGGACGATGCGGACCATCTCGCCCGCCTCGATGCACTCGGGTTGATGATGATAGAGCAGCCACTCGGCCAAGATGATCTGGTGCGGCACGCGGAGCTGCAGCGGCGGCTCGCGACACCCCTTTGCCTGGATGAATCGATCACCGATCTGCAGCGCGCCGAGGATATGCTGGCGCTCGGCAGCGGGCGCATCATCAACATCAAACCGGGACGCGTAGGCGGGTTCCGGTCATCATTGGACATTCACGCACTGTGCCTGCAAAACGACATCCCTGTCTGGTGCGGGGGGATGCTCGAGAGCGGCATCGGGCGGGCGCACAATGTGGCGCTCGCGTCGCTGCCCGGCTTCACCCTTCCCGGCGACGTTTCCCCTAGCCGGCGCTACTGGGAGCGCGACATCGTTTCTCCCGAATGGACCATGGACGAGAACGGTATGGTCGCCGTCCCGCGGGAGGAGCCGGGGCTCGGCGTCCGCATCGAGATGGACCGCGTGGACGACCTGACGGTGCGCAGCGAACTGCTCGCCCGCCCGTCTTCCAGCCGTCAATGACCCTCATCCATAGGAGCACCGATGCGGAGTGACTTCAGCAATCCTGGCAGCCGGAATTCTTGGCGGTTTCGAGGGTCCAGAGTTTTTGCACCGCTGGTTCAGTCGGTGCTCGCGGCTCTGTTGGTTTGGACCGCAGGCTGCCAAACCACGGCCGTCACCGCCGGGGTTCCGGCTGGACCGACACCGGCTGCCTCGAGCAGCGCGGTAGCCGGTGACTCGACCTTCTCAGATGCGGTAAAGGCGGTCATGGCACGGCCGGAGTTCGAGCCCTCGGTGTGGGGACTCGAGATCTTCGACATCGCGGGTGACAGCTCGTTGTATTCCTGGAATGGCGAGAAGTTGATGACGCCCGCCTCCACTACCAAGCTGCTGACGTCGGGAACGGCGCTCGCGCTTCTTGGGGCGGACCATCGCTTCCGCACTCCGGTCTACCGGACGGGGCCGGTGGAGGCCGGCGTGCTCCGCGGCGATCTAGTACTCGTTGCGAGCGGAGATCCGAATCTGTCCAACCGCATCCGCGGGGATTCGCTACTTTTCAATGATCACGACCATGCATACGGCGGACCGCCGCTAACAGGGGACCCGCTCGCGCCATTGCGCGATCTGGCTCGGCAGACCGCCGCGTCCGGCATACGGCGGGTGGCCGGCCAGGCGCGGATCGACGCCTCCTTGTTCCCGACGGGTGAGCGCGAAGGAGGCACCAGGGTCGTGATCTCGCCGATCATGGTCAACGACAACCTGATCAATGTGACGTTCACTCCGGGCGCGGCGGCCGGCGAGCCGGCGCCGGTCACGCTCAGCCCGGATGTAGGCTATCTGCGGCTGGTGAACGAGGTGACTACCGTGGCTGCAGGCGGCGATCGTGAAGTGAGCATCAAGTCCGACTCGGCGGGCGCCGGCGGGGTGCGCATTGTCACAGCCACCGGCAGTATTCCCGTTGGCGGGGAGCCGGTAGTCTCCCCGTATGTCGTACCGGACCCGGTCGCCTACGCTGCAATGGCGTTCGCGATGGCGCTGCGTGACGCCGGTGTCCAAGTCACAGCGGATGCCGCGGCCGACGCTGCTCTGCCTCCCCCGGCGGCTGGCTACGACCAAGCGAATCTAGTCGCGGAACATGTTTCGCCGCCGCTCTCGCAAGAAGTCAAGGTCACGCTCAAGGTAAGCCAGAACCTGCATGCGAGCATGACGCCCTACCTGCTCGGGGCAGTGAAGGCCGGTGCGCGCGACACCGCGCAACAGGCGGGGTTCGACCTCGAGCGGGCTTTTCTGATCGACGCCGGACTCGACCCTGACGATGCCAGGCAGAGTGACGGCGCCGGCGCTGACGCCCACTACACACCCGATTTCATGGCGCGGTACCTCGCGTACATGGCGCGCCGCGAGGACTTCGAGGTGTTCCGTCACGCACTGCCGGTGCTAGGGCGCGACGGAACGCTCTGGAACATCCAACCCGACGCTGCCGCCGCGGGGCACGTATTCGCCAAGACTGGCACCTACGGCGTTTGGGACCGTCTGAACCGCCGCCTGGTGCTGACGGCCAAGGGGCTGGCGGGTTACATCCAACAGCCGGACGGGCGGCTGCTGTCCTTTGCGTTCTACGTAAACCAGGTCCCGATCCCAGCGGGTCTTGAAGATGGGGCTAATGTGATCGCTGGCCAGGCGCTCGGCGAGCTTGCCGATGCGGCGTACCGGCTCCCGATCGGCCGGTAGCGATGCCCTGCCTGCCGAGCCGGGCGATGCGGCCGCGCCGTCGGGGCGCTCGGCCGCGCGCCCTCCGGTTGACCGGCTGGTGACCACCTCGTCCGAGACCCAGCCGGCGTCCGCCGGCGTCGTCCCAACGGCTATCGCGCCACTCTTCCCCGCCCCGCTGCGCGAGCGGCTCCTGGTGCTGCGGCGGGATCTGCATCGCCATCCCGAGCTGTCGTGGCAGGAGCACCGGACGTCGGACCGCCTGCGCATGGAGCTGGCGACGTTGAACCCGCTGCAGCTCGCCACCGTGGCGGGCACCGGCCTGGTTGCACGCATTCGCGGGCGAGATTCCGGGGCGCCCGCCGTCGCGATCCGCGGGGACATCGACGCGCTGCCCATCCAGGAAGCAACCGGGCTCGAGTACGCATCCGAGACGCCGGGAGTGATGCACGCGTGCGGGCACGACGTTCACGCGACCTGGGCAGTCGGTGCGGCCTGCTTGCTTAACGAACAGCCCGCCCGCGGAGACGTGCTGATCGTGCTGCAGCCGGCGGAGGAGACCGGTCAAGGCGCTCGAGCGGTGCTCGCCTCCGGTGCTCTGGACGAAGCGGCGGCGATCTTCGGCGCGCATGTAGATCTTCGCTTTTCCGTAGGTGAAGTCGTGGCGGAGGCCGGGCCGCTCGCCGCCTCCGCGGATACGTGGGAGATCACCTTGAAAGGGAGCGGCGCCCACGGCGCCCGTCCGCACGAGGCCGCAGACCCCATCGTCGGTGCGGGCGCGCTGATCACCGCGCTGCAAACCATCGTCGCCCGGCGGATCAACCCCGCGGACGCGGCGGTGGTGAGCGTGGGGACGCTGCAGGCGGGCACAGCACCGAACATCATCCCCGACAGGGCGACGCTGACCGGCACATTGCGCGCGACCGCAGCCGAAACGCGCGAGCTGCTGCACACGGAGCTCGAGCGCATCGCGCACGCGATAGCGGCAGGCCACCGGCTCGAAGCGGAGGTTCGCATCGAACGCGGACCGCCGCCGCTGATCAACCCGCCCGAACCCGCCAGTTGGGCGGCCCGGGCAGTCACCACTCTGCTCGGCGCGGAGGCACTCGCCCCGCTGGGCTTGCTGAACATGGCAGGGGAGGACTTCGCCGCCTACCTCGAGCGGATGCCCGGCTGCTTCCTGCGGATCGGCGCGCGCGCGGCGGGCGGCGAGATCATCCCTGCCCACACCTCGCGCTTCGCCGCGGCGAACGGGAGCATCTTTGTAGGCGCTGCCGTGCTGGCCGAATGCGCGCGCATCGCTTCGGAAGCGCTGGCCGGTTGAAGCCGAGCTTCCTTTCGACGCGAACAAGAGAACCGGAATTGGAAACGAGTCTCCGGCGCACTCTGCGCCAGCGGGATCTGGTCTTGATCGTGGTCGGCACGGTGATTGGTTCTGGCATCTTCATCGTTCCAAGCGCGGTGCTGCGGCAAACGGGCGGAGAGCTCGGACCCGCGCTCGTGGTTTGGCTGATCGCGGGAGTGCTGTCGTTGCTCGGCGCGCTCACCTATGGCGAGCTCGGCGCGATGGATCCCGAGGCCGGCGGCCTGTACGTCTACATGCGAGATGCGTTCGGACCGCTGCCCGCATTTCTTTCCGGGTGGACGTTGTTCTTCGTGATCAGCAGCGGCTCGGTCGCAACGTTGGCGGTCGCCTTCACCGCATACCTGAGCCAACTGGTAGCCCTGACGCCTCTCGCGGCGCGCTCAGTCGCGGTGTTGATGATAGTCGCGGTCGCCGCTATCAATGTGCGCGGGACCCGCGGCAGCGCCCGCGTGCAGAACTGGACTACGACCTTCAAGGCGGGGGCTATCCTGGTGATGAGCGTGCTGCTGCTGGCGCTGGGCAGCGGGCTGCCCTCGGAAGGCGAAGCGGTTTGGCCGGCTGCGCTCTCGCTCCCGCTGCTGTCCGGCGTAGGGCTAGCGATGATAGGCGTGCTTTGGGCCTATGAGGGGTGGCAGTATGTCACCTTCTCGGCGGGCGAGACCCTGGACCCGCAACGCACCTTCCCCCGCGGCATCATCATCGGCACCGCAGCGCTGATCGGCATCTACATGCTCGCGAACCTCGCCTACGTCGCCGCACTCGGGCCCGCCGCCCCGGCCCAAACGGGCAGCCACGCCCCGGAAGCCGTGCGCGGCCGACTCGGCCCCCCGGGGGGCCACCCGCTTAAGGGGGCGCGTCGGGGTTGGGTGTTGAGCGCGGGCCCTGGGGGGGCGCTG
>JBBSMO010000031.1:0-11275 GCA_038233155.1 Longimicrobiales bacterium | reverse complement strand
GTTCGCTTGTTGTCTGAATTTACCGACATGTCCAGAAAGAGCGAGAGGACCGGGTGCTCATTGGGATCGCGCGCGATGAGGCGATCGAGGTCTTGCTTGGAAATCATCTGGCCAGGGGCTGCGGAGTCGTGACGGCCACCATCCGGCAGAGGGCGGCAGGGCACGTTTTACGACTTGCAAGACTCCTGCCCCGGCCTAGCTGGGTTCAGGCGCGGTGCGGCGTTTGCGGGGGGTGGCGCGCCGCAATTCCGGCGGCGCTGGTACGATGTATTTCGAGGAATCTGGCGGGTTACTAGGCGGAGCGGCGGGTTCAGGCGAGGTGTTCCACGACAACCCGCGCCGCATGAGCCGCCGGGTCGTAATTCAGGGTAAAGAAGACCAAGCGCTCGGAAGCGAGAGTACGGGCAAGGAACGCAAGCTCTATTTCGGCCTTGGCACCCTTTGCGACAACTTCCTGAAAACGGCTTTTGAGCTGGCGCACCGTCCCCCAAGGCGCTACGTCGTCGAAGAACGGGCGGTGCAGGAACCCGTCCGCGGCTCCGCCGTCCTGATCGCCGGGGTGCTCGCGGTACGAAAGAACGTGACCGGCCTCATCAATTTCGAATGTGCCACAGGGGATGTGATGCGAGGTGATCACCGTAGCGGGAAGCTCTTCAACCGGGACAAACCCGTTCCGGCCGCTGCAAGGTACGCACATCCCATGCGAGATGAACGTCCCCGGCAGATCCCGCCGAAGCTCGATCCCGCACCAGGCGCAGGCTACGCTGCCCATCGCGCGTGCCGCACTACAGAGGCGGGCAAGTGGCGATGCGAAGGAGCGGCAGAGCTGGACAGCTAAACATCTCCCTGCGAGCCGTCGGTATCGCCGATCCAGGACTGGGCCTTGCCTAGGAAATGATCGATAGTTCGCTCCGCATCCGCATCGCCGCTGTGCTTGCCCCGCAACGCCTCGAGGTGAGAGATCCACCGTTCGATCTTTTGAGGCTCCGACCGATGCGAAACGGGTTGGCAAATCAACATCGATGTTCCCCCTGTTGTCAGTAAATGCTCCTGCGGCTACAGGGGAACGAGCACCAAGCGTACCACACGGGCCGGAACGGCCTCGGGCGCGTGTACGCCAGTAAAAACAGTGGCTCGCGCCGGGTTGGAGCGCCTTGCCCGGTTCGCCGCTCTGCGGCGCGGGTGTGGCACCCGCGCCATAGCTGGCGGCGGCGTGCGGCGGCTGTTTCAGGCGCTTATGACTGACAACCCCGGCATGTCTAGGCGGAGCAGGTCAGACGGACCCAACCGGGAAACGCGGAGAAGCCGCGTCCAACGATGTTCTTCGTCATCGGGGAGGGGGCGCCGGAGGCCGTTCCGTTCGGCGAAGACGGTGCCGAACACCCGATCGGCACCGAGCTCGTCTCCCAGCCGCAACAGGTACTCGGCCACGTCGTAGCGAACGCCTGCCTCACCGGTGGCATCGCCGATCACGCGCAAGCGCCGTGCGGCCAGGTGCTCCTGATGTGCCGTCTCGGCGGCCCGGACGTAGTCGTCCAGCTCCCTTCGCGCATCATCCAAGTGGCCTTTGCCCAACGAGATAATAGCAAGAGTAGCACGGGCCCGGACCACCTCCGGCGAGCGGGCAATAATCCGTCTGAAAACGGCCGGCGCCGCTTCGAAATGGCCTGATTCCATGTACGACTGTACCGCTTTTCCGTAGTTGAACAGGGAACGGGCGTACTCGCCTTCGCGATAACAGAGATCGGCGGCGCGGTTGTAGAACTGCCCCTTCCGATCGGTGGTGGCATTCTCCGCGTGCCGCTCCAGCTCTTGGATGTCCGGAAGCAATGAAACCGGCGCGGCGGCTTTGCGCGGGCGGCGAAGAGCACTGATGAGCGTGTCGATGACCATGGAGTCTTCTTGGCAGAGGAGCGATCAACCAGAACAAGTACGCCACATACGGCCCTCCGGGCAAGAGCAGATGGCTTGCACGGGAACGATTCACGACCCTTCCGGGACTGATTGAACGGCAGACGGAACCCTGCCGCGCCTCTGGTGTTTATGCCTGCGCAGGCGCCAAAGTTCCCCGCCCCGGCGAAGCACCTTCGGCTCCCGCATCCGCCAGATCAGTCGTTGTTCTTCACACGTGGTCGCTGCGCTTGCAGCTCTCGTACAACCTCGCGCTATGCTATCTCACCTGCTCTTCTCCGCCGCGGTCGCGGCAACATTGTTTGTTGTCGCACCCGGAGCCGGCGCCGCGACCGCACCCTCGCTTCCAGGCGCCACATCCTGGACGCCGCCTGCGGCATCGGCCGCTGCCGCGCGTGCCGTTCCAATGTTGGATACCGAGGAACGGGTCGCCGCCGCGCTCCCTGTTCTGTCCAAGCTCGTCCTCGAACAGAGCCACCCGGCAGCCCTGAAGTCCGCGCTGCATGCCTACTTCAGTTACAAGGCGGCGCACCCCGAGAAGGTGCGAAACCCCTACCTGTATTTCGTAGATTACGGCCTCGGCAACCGCACGCCGCGGGGGTATGTGTTCGACATGGAAGCGCTCGAGCTCGTAGAGGGGCCGTTCACGGTGGCACACGGCCGCGGCTCCGCCCGCCCGGGCGAAGGCGTTCCCAGCAAGTTCTCGAACATCAAGGATAGCGCTACCTCGTCCCTCGGCCTGTACTTGGCCCAGGAGACGTATGCCTTTCGCGGCAAGTCTGGCGGGCGCCGTTACCGCTCGACCGGCCTGCGGTTGCGAGGGCTCTCCGGCCGCTTCAACGGTGCCGCCCGCGCGCGCGGCATTGTGGTACACGGGGCGCCCTATGTATCCGCATCGCAAGCCGGCCGGAGCGAGGGCTGCCCCGCGCTAGAAGAAGCACGGGCGCAGCGCCTGATCCCGAAGATAAGCAACGGGGGTCTCGTCTTTCTCTTCTCCCCGAATGACGAAAGCTGGCTACGGAACGATCCTTGGGCAGCGGGGGCGGCGCGCAAGCTGGCTTCCTCCGGGTAAAGAGCTCCTGCGCCGACGTCTCTCGGCTTTTCAGGACTTCAGGGACCCGGCGAAGACATCGCCGCTGCCGCCCCTACAATGGAGTCGCGCAGCGATCCGGCGATTTCGCGAAAAGCCGTGGCGGCAGCGCTGGCCGGGGCCGCAATCATGATCGGTGTACCCTCGTCGCCACCTTTGCCTACGGCGGGATCGAGCGGGACCGACCCGAGCAACGCGATGTTCATCTCTTCGGCCAGCCGTTCCCCGGCGCCCGAGCCGAACAAGTCGTAGACCGTCCCGCAGCATGGGCAGGTGAAACCGGTCATGTTTTCGACCACGCCGAGCACCTTGGTGCCCACGCGCTCGAACATACGGATTGCGCGGCGCACATCGCCCGCGGCGAGCTCCTGCGGAGTGGTGACGAGAACGGCTCCGTCCAGCTCGACCGTTTGGACCAGCGAAAGCTGCGCATCGCCCGTCACCGGCGGCATGTCGACGACGAGCAGGTCCAGCTTTCCCCACTCAACCTGCTCGAGGAACTGGCGCAACACCCCGGAGATCAGCGGCCCGCGCATGATGGCGGGCTGGGCGTCCTCCAGCAGAAACCCGAGGCTCATCAACTGTACACCGTGCGACTCGAGCGGGGCGATCATCTCGCGGCCTTGGTCGCCCGTGACCTGCGGGCGGCGCGTCTCGCCGAAGATGCGGGGGATGTTGGGGCCGTACACATCTGCATCTAGCAGCCCGACTGCCAGGCCATCCTGGGCGAAGGCCACCGCCAAGTTCGCCGCGACGGTACTCTTCCCCACCCCGCCCTTGCCAGAGCTGACTGCGATAATGTGCCGGATGTCCGGCAGCAGGTTTGGGTTTGGCTTCGGCGCCGGCACGTTCCCGGGCCGTAGCGGCGACTCGCCGGCAGGGGCGGCCTTTGCCGGTTTCTCACCGCCCCCGGCCGCGGGGAGCCCCACGTCGATCTTCACGGCGGTGACGCCTTCCACAGCTTCCGCGGCTGATCGCGTTTCCCGGACCAGCGCGCCGGGATCGGCCGGCCGCAGCGCGAAGCGGAAACGGATGCTCCCATCATCTCCCGCGCGCAGGTCCCGCACACGGCCGGACGAGATTACATCCTCACCGGACTTCGGCTCGACGACGCTGGTCAGCGCCGCGGCAACCCGCCGGAGCAACTGATCGGGCTGAAGGGTCATGCTCTTTTTGCGCGGGTATGGTTCAAGTGATGTTCATCTTCCGAATACAAAAATGCCGACGCTCCGAACGGGAGCATCGGCAGCGCCGAACCGAGGGGCGGAGCGCGTCAGACGGTCTGAACCGCCTGAACCTCGGGCACCATCATTTTGACACGCCTCTCGATGCCATGCTTGACCGTGGTTTCCGAAATGGGGCACGAGCCGCAGACGCCTACCAGTCGCACGTGTACGATGCCGTCAGTGTCGAAGTCGACCAATTCGACATCGCCGCCGTCCACATGCAATGCGGGGCGGATGGTCTCGAGCGATTCCTCGATGCGCTGCAGCAGGCCGGCGCCGGAGATCCCGTCGTCCATGGTCGCGGTAGTCATAGGGGAAACTTACTCCGCAGGTGGTGCCCGGTCAACCTTCGCCGGACTCCGGGAAGCAGGTGGAAGTGCGCGGCAGCTGGCATTCGGCGCCCGCGGCGGGTACAATAGTGTCTCCGAAGCGGTCCTTCCGAGCAGATACAGAGACATGAATAGCATACCGAGTGTTCCGCCGCCCGTCAACGAGCCTGTCCTTTTGTACGCCCCCGGCACTCCCGAGCGCGCGGATCTCAAGGAGCAGCTTGAAAAGATGGCGGGCGAGCAGATCGAGATTCCCGTCATCATCGGCGGCCGTGAGATCTGCACCGGCGACACCGAAGAGGTGCGGATGCCGCACGACCACGGCCATGTTCTCGGCGTCTGGCACAAGGCGGGCGAGGCCGAGATCCGAGCCGCCATCGAATCGGCGACCGAGGCTCAGCGCGACTGGGCGCAGTGGCCTTGGGAAGACCGGGTCGCGATCTTTTTGCGTGCGGCCGAGCTGCTCGCGACCCGCTGGCGTCCCGTTCTGAACGCCGCGACCATGCTGGGCCAGAGCAAAACGGTTCACCAGGCGGAGATCGATTCGGCCTGCGAATTGATCGATTTCTGGCGTTACAACGCCGGGTTCGCCGAGCAACTGCTCGCCGAACAGCCGCGCTCTGGGCCCGGGGTTTGGAACCGGCTGGATCACCGGCCGCTCGAAGGCTTCATCTACGCGATCACACCCTTCAACTTCACCGCCATCGCGGGGAACCTGCCGACTGCCCCGGCGATGCTCGGAAATGTCGCCGTATGGAAGCCGGCGGCCTCCGCCATCTACAGCGGCTACTATATTATGAAGCTGCTCGAAGAGGCGGGGCTGCCGCCCGGAGTGATCAACTTCGTGCCGGGCGACCCCGTCGCGATCAGCGATGCACTGCTGGATAGCGAGCAGCTCGCCGGCGTCCACTTCACCGGCTCTACCGGCGTCTTTCAGTCGCTCTGGAGCACCGTCGGCGAGAACATATCACGGTACCATACGTACCCGCGGCTGGTGGGAGAAACGGGCGGCAAGGACTTCATCGCCGCTCACCCTAGTGCGGATGCGGCGGCTGTCGCGACCGCCATCGTGCGCGGCGGCTTCGAGTACCAGGGGCAGAAGTGCAGCGCCGCGTCCCGCGTCTACGTCCCCCAATCGCTCTGGGCCGACGTCGAGCAGCGGGCGCTCGAGATGTTGGATGATGTGCGCATGGGCGACCCGCGCGACTTCCGCAGCTTCATGGCGGCGGTGATCGACCGGAAGGCGTGGGATAAGATCACCGGCTACACCGAGCACGCGAAGCAGGCGGATGATGTCGAGATTCTCGCCGGCGGCGGCTCCGATGATAGCGAAGGCTTCTTCATCGAACCCACGCTGGTGCGTGCGCGCGACCCGAAGTACCGGTTGATGTGCGAGGAGGTCTTCGGGCCCGTGGTCTCTGTTTACGTCTACCCGGACAACGAGTGGAACGAAACGCTGCGGCTGGTCGATGAAACCTCGCCTTACGCGCTGACGGGTGCCGTGTTCGCGAGCGAGCGCTCCGCCATCCGCGAGGCGAGCGTGACTCTCCGCAACGCCGCCGGCAATTTCTATATCAACGACAAGCCAACGGGCGCGGTGGTGGGTCAGCAGCCCTTTGGCGGCGCGCGGGCAAGCGGTACCAATGACAAGGCTGGCTCGATCTTGAACCTGCTCCGGTGGGTTTCGCCGCGCACCATCAAGGAAACATTTTCGCCAGCCCACGGCTTCGCCTACCCGTCCATGGACGAGAAATAGCGGAGCTCCCGCATACCCCGACAGGACCGGCAGACCATGTCAGAGCAGTACGTGTACTTTTTCGGCGATGGCAGCGCGGAAGCCGGCCAGGAGGCGAAGGCGCTCTTGGGCGGCAAGGGCGCCAATCTCGGGGAGATGGCCCGAATCGGGGTTCCGGTGCCGCCGGGCTTTACCATCACCACGGAAGCGTGCCGGCGGTTCCTCGCCGGCGGCGGCTTTCCGGAGGGGATGCGGGACGAAGTCGCGCGAAACCTGCGGAAGCTAGAGGAATCGGCCGGAAAGGAGTTCGGGGGCGCCGCATCGCCGCTGCTGGTATCGGTGCGCTCGGGCGCGGCGGTTTCGATGCCGGGGATGATGGACACCGTCCTCAACCTCGGGTTGAACGACCACACCGCCGAGGCGCTCGCCGGGCAGGCGAACGACCGCCGCTTCGCCTTCGATTCATACCGTCGTTTCGTTCAAATGTACGGCAATGTGGTGCTCGGCATCGCCGGGGACCGCTTCGAGCAGTTGCTCGACGAGAAGAAGGCGGCTTCGGGCGCGGATTCGGACACCGCGCTCTCCGCGGACGCGCTTGCGGAGTTGGTCGCCGAATTCAAGCAGCTCGTCCTCGATCAAACCGGGGAATCGTTCCCCGAAGACCCGCAGCAGCAGCTTTGGGGTGCCATTGAAGCTGTCTTCCGCTCTTGGGATAACGCCCGGGCCATCGCCTACCGCCGCATCAACCACATCCCCGACGATATCGGCACCGCGGTAAACGTGGTAGCGATGGTGTTCGGCAACATGGGCAACCGGTCGGGCACCGGCGTCGCCTTCACGCGCAACCCTGCTACGGGCGAGAAGGCGCTGTTCGGCGAGTTCCTGCTCAATGCACAAGGGGAAGATGTGGTCGCCGGCATCCGCGACCCGCTGCCCATCGGCAAAATGAAGGAGCGCATGCCGGACTCGTACCGGCAACTCGCGGATGTGGCCGCCCGCCTGGAAGATCACTACCGGGACGTTCAGGACCTCGAGTTTACAGTGGAAGACGGAGTGCTCTACATGCTCCAGACCCGCACCGCCAAGCGAACCGCGGCCGCGGCCGTCCGCATCGCGGGCGAGATGGTAGGCGAAGGGATGATCTCAATTCGCGAAGCAACGCTACGCGTTGACCCCGAGCAACTCGACCAACTCCTGCACCCTACCATCGACCCGGAGGCCGAGGTAGAGGTGATCGCCACCGGGCTCCCGGCGTCCCCCGGCGCCGCGTCGGGCCGCGTCACCTTCAACCCGGACGAGGCCGCCCGGCGCGGCGAGGGCGGCGAAGCGGTGATCCTGGTGCGCCGCGAAACATCGCCGGAAGATTATCACGGCATGGTCGCGGCACGCGCCATCGTCACCGCGCGCGGAGGGATGACCTCGCACGCGGCCGTAGTCGCCCGCGGGATGGGGAAGAGCTGCGTGGTGGGTGCGAGCGAGATCCGCATCAACGAGGCGTACGGCAGGTTCACCGCCGGAGACTACACCATCAGCGAGAACGACTGGATCACTGTAGACGGAGCAACGGGCCGCATCATTGCCGGCCAGGTGCCGACGCGCGAGCCCGAGCTTTCCGACGAGTTCCGGCGCCTGATGAGCTGGGCGGACGAGTTCCGTACGTTGCAGGTGCGCGCCAATGCCGACACGCCTGCGGACGCTGCCGCTGGCCGCCGCTGGGGCGCAGAAGGGATTGGGCTCTGCCGTACCGAGCACATGTTCTTCGAGGGCGACCGGATCGACGCCGTCCGCGAGATGATCCTGGCCGAAGACGGTGCCGGGCGCAGCGCCGCACTCGAAAAGCTGCTCCCTATGCAGCGCGAAGACTTTATCGGAATCTTCCGCGCCATGAACGGCTACCCGGTGACCGTGCGGCTGCTGGACCCGCCGCTGCACGAATTCTTGCCGCAGGGCTCCGCCGAAACGAAGAGTCTTGCCCGGAAGATGGGCGTATCGCCGTCGGCGCTCTGGCGGCGGGTCGAGCAGCACCGCGAAAGCAACCCGATGCTCGGCCACCGGGGGGTTCGGCTCGGCATTTCATACCCCGAAATCACCCGCATGCAGGCGCGGGCGATATTCGAAGCTGCGAAGGCGGCCACCGCGGAGGGGGTTGTTGTACACCCCGAGATCATGGTTCCGCTGGTCAGCACGGCGCCCGAGTTCGCCCGCCAGAAGGCGGTGATCCAGGAGGTGGCAGAGGAAGTCCTGGGCCCGGACAGCGGGTTCGAATACCTGATCGGCACGATGATCGAACTGCCCCGCGCGGCTCTGACCGCCGGCACCATAGCCGAAGAGGCGGAGTTCTTCTCCTTCGGTACTAACGACTTGACGCAGACCGTCTTCGGTCTTTCCCGCGACGATGCTTCGACCTTTCTCCCGAACTACATCGAACAGGGGATCGTCGCGGCAGACCCCTTCCAAACCATCGATGTGGACGGGGTGGGCGCCCTCGTACGCATGGCCACCAAGGCTGGCCGCGCAGCGCGAGCGGGCATCAAAATCGGGGTGTGCGGAGAGCACGGGGGCGATCCCGCGTCGGTCGCCTTTTTCCACGAGACCGGGCTGGATTATGTTTCCTGCTCACCCTTCCGCGTACCCGTTGCGCGCTTGGCCGCGGCGCATGCGGCGTTAGGGGATCAGTCGGCAGTCGGCAGTCGGTAGCAAACAACCGGCAGGACGCGGCGACCGTCATTCCCGCGAAGGAGGGGCGGCTACCCCCGCGGGCGGCGCTGCGGCCGCGCTGGCTGCGAAATCCGCTCGATAGTGTTTTCGACTTCGCGTTCGCGGGTCGGGTTTAGTCCGGCGTAGTCCACTGCGAGATCAGCCTGGGCGACGATGCCGAGCAGGTGGCTGGCGGCGTCGGTCACAGGGACACGGCGGATCTGGCGGCGTTCCATCACTTCCAGAATTTTGTGCACCGTGTCCTCGGAGCGGACCGACTCGATATCTTCCGTCATGCAGTCGGAAACTTTGCTGCGCCCGCTGCGACCCGCCGCCAACACACGCACGGCCAGGTCACGATCGGTGACGATTCCGATCAGCGTCCGCGCATCTTCGTCGTCGATGACGGGGATGATGCCGACGTTCAGCTCGAGCATCAGCTTTGCGACCTCCCGCACGCGCGTTTCGCCGGTAACGGCTTCCGGGTCGACGGTCATGATGTCACGAGCGGTCACCGCCCGCTTGGATTCCATTTCACGCTCCCAACGCCGGCTGGCATCCGCGATTCGATCGGGCACCCACTCGCGCCCGCTGGAATACTCGGTATCATAGGTGCCGCCGCCGGTGCTGAAATCGCTCAGCCCCCGGCGCGCGAGCGAACGCCGGGGTGGGCCGGGGGGCACGCTGTCCGAGCGGAGCCCGCCGTACCTTTCTCTGGGCGGGGTTCCGGCAGGGCGGTCTGTCTCACTTCTGGCGGGATCCATCCGCGAGCCGCTGGCAATATCGCCGCGGTCGTAGCCTCGTTTGGGGGTCCGGTACTCTGCGTCGTCATAGCGGTCATTTTGCCTGCCGTATCGATTCATATCTCCCCCTATTCCCTCTGTTTCCTAGCCTCTGAAAAGTTGTCGATGCCGCTGGGCGCGGTCGCAAGATACACGCCCTGGGTCGTGGCAGCGAAGCCGTTCGGTTCTGCCTCGCGAAGAGCAACGGCGGAAACCGCAGGCGCCGCGGTGCGCGGTACTCGCCTTGCAGCCGATCACAACGAAGGCCGCTGCGTGCGGCATACATCCCGAAGGGAGGCGAAGCAATGCGCAACATCAGATTAGGCCGCAAAGGCCCTACTGTAGCCGAGATCGGCCTCGGCTGCATGGGGATGAGCGAGTTCTACGGGCCAACGGACGAGACAGAATCTCTCGCGACTATAGACCGGGCGCTGGACCTCGGCGTAAACCTGCTGGACACAGCGGACATGTACGGGCCCTATACGAACGAGGAGTTGGTCGGGCGCGCGATCCGCGGCCGCCGCGACGAGGTGGTGCTCGCCACCAAGTTCGGCATTACCCGCGGCGAAGATGGCAGCCGCAGGATCAACGGGCGTCCCGACTACGTGCGGCAAGCATGTGATGCTTCGCTCCGGCGCCTCGGAGTGGACCACATCGACCTCTACTACCAGCACCGCGTAGACGAGACCGTGCCTATTGAAGAGACCGTCGGGGCGATGGGCGAGCTGGTGGCGGCGGGGAAGGTGCGCTATCTCGGCCTGTCCGAAGCCGGACCGGATACCTTGCGCCGCGCCGCGAAGGAGCACCCGATCTCCGCGCTGCAGACGGAATATTCGCTCTGGAGCCGGGACCCCGAAGATGACATTCTTGTAACCTGCCGCGACCTGGGTATCGGGTTCGTAGCCTACTCACCCCTCGGGCGCGGCTTCCTCACCGGCGCCTTCAAGTCGCCTGATGATTTCGCCGAGGACGATTACCGCCGCCACTCGCCGCGCTTTCAGGGCGACAACTTCCGCAAGAACCTCGACCTCGTGGACGAGGTGCGCGAGATCGCGCGCGAAAAGGATGCGACTCCCGCGCAGCTTGCGATCGCCTGGGTACTGGCGCAGGGCAAGGACATCGTCCCCATCCCCGGCACCAAGCGGCGCAGCTACCTAGAGGAGAACGTCGCCGCGGCCAAGATCCACCTGACGCCGGAAGATCTGCAGCGGATCAACGAGATCGCCCCGCGCGGCGTGGCAGCCGGCGAGCGCTACCCCGAGGCGATGATGGCGTCCGTGGATCGGTGAGAAAGCGTTCCGGATCGCCTATCTCCTGAATTTTTTTGCTGCTCCCCCAGTGCTACAAGGCTGTTGAAAAAGACTGCCCGGCAGCAAGATCTGCTGCGCGGCTATCGGCAGCAGTAGAAGCCTCTCCCAGCCCCGCACCCCCCCGCCCCCCCGCCCAACGCCGGCGAGGGGGGGACAAGCCCCACGCGTCCGTGCCCCACCCCACACCCCACGGGG